>CACWJV010000055.1 GCA_902761265.1 Oscillospiraceae bacterium
ATATGACGACCAGATCCAAAAGCACGGCCGCATCACCAATATGAAGCGCACCATGCTGCACGACATGCAGACGTTCAAAACCTACATGGACTGGTACACAATGTATGACGCGCTCAAACCCGTGTTCGGCGACCGCGCGCTGTCGATTTTTTCCTACGCGATCTCCACCGGCAACGACTGCCTGATCTGCGGCACCTTTTTCCGCAAGATATTGATTGACAACGGCGAGGACCTCGAGCACCTCGAGCTGAACGAAACCGAACAGCTTTTGCTTGATTTCGGCGTGCAGATCACCAAACGCCCGCATGCAATCGACGAAGCGATCTATGAAAAACTGCGCGCGAAATATGACGACCGCGTGCTCACGCAGCTTGTCGGCTTTGCCGGCATGATGTACGCCACCAATCTGTTTAACACCGTCGCCCGGGTGCCGCTCGACGACGTGCTGTACAGCTATCTCAACGATCCGAAAAAGGAGGACTAATTATGGGTGAATTTACGGGAAAGGTTGCCTTTATCACAGGCGCCGCACACGGACAGGGACGTGCCACGGCGCTTGCGCTTGCCAAAGAGGGCGCGGATATCGCCGCGTTTGACGTGGCAAAAAAAATCGAATATCCGGCCTACGAATTCGGTACCAGCGACGAGCTGAAAAGCCTCAAAGCCGAGATCGAAGCGCTGGGGCGCGGCTGTGTGATCTGCGCCGGCGACGTGCGCTCGGATGAAGACGTGACCCGCGCGGTGGAAGAGACGATCAAAGCCTTCGGCAAAATCGACATTCTCTTTAACAACGCCGGCATCTGCGCCTACGCCGAAATCGACACCATTACCGACGACGCGTGGAACGCGATGATCGATATCAACCTCAAGGGTCCCATGAACGTGGCGCGCCGCGTGGTGCCGTATATGAAGAAAGCCAAGAGCGGTGTGATTATCAACAACTCCTCCGTCATGGGTCTGCGCGGCGGCAACCGCCTGTCGCACTACGCCGCGTCCAAATGGGGACTGACGGGCCTTACAAAATCGTGGGCGATTGAGCTTGCGCCGTGGAACATCCGCGTCGTGTCGATCCATCCCACGGGCGTGAACACGCCGATGAACGACGGCCTTGCCGCGATGGAGGGCATGACGCCGCAGGAGATCGCGGAGCGCTCCGCCGGCAATCTGCAGCCCGTGCCGTGGATCGAGCCGGAGGACACAGCCAACATGATCCTCTTCCTCGCCAGCGACAAAGCAAAATACTGCACCGGTGGCCAGTATCTGCTGGATGCGGGTTTGCTGAGTGTGTGAAAAAAAGCGCCGCAAGGCGCTTTTTTTCAGGGCCAAGGGCCGAGGGCCGAGGGATGCGTGCACAGTGCATAGTGCATAGGGCACAGCAGCGCGCCCAATGGGCGGCTGAGCAGTCAGCGGTCAGCTTGCAGCGGCGGCCATCGGCCGCTATGAAACCTGACCGTTTGCAGCAGTCGGTCGAGGGCCGACCGCTACCTTGCCTTCCCCGGAGGGGAGGGCTGTTTTGGTGGCTGCCTGCGGCAGCATCTGATTTGACGCCAGGGCGCTGTGTTTTTGCTTTCAAGCGTTGACAACACACGAGTAAACAGCGTTTCCCAACATTTTCCGTTTTTTCCTGTTTTCTGTTTTTCAGACTTTTGACTTGTAAAATGAAGAATCTTAGGTAACAAAACCCCGACAAAGCCCACCGTTTGGGCATTTCTGCGCGTTAACAGCGCGTTAACAGCATTTCTTATGTACTCTTTTGATTCCGACACAGAAAAAAGACGACTCTCTTTGAGCCGTCTTTCTTGTTTCTTGCCTTCTTGCTTCTTGCAATCTTATAAATGAAACGTCGCTTCCATCTGCGCTTCAAACCGTTCCGGATATTTGAAATACAGCACAACCAGCGCCACCAGCGTGATGGTGATCGAAAACAAAATCTGCGAAAGCGACATGCGGTGCAGCAGCGCGTGCAGGAAGAAAAGCGCCTGAAACGCAAAGCTGATCACCAGCGACACCGCCGCGTGCAGCAGCGTGCCTTTTTCCCGCAGGCCGAAAATCAGATACACGATCGCCGTGTTGACCAACAGAAACGGCGTGACGACCGTCCACAGGGTGCTTTCGCCGAGCAGCACAAACACCGCGCTGAGGATCAGCGCCACACGCAGAACATGCGGGTTGGGCGTTTTGGCTTTGACCTTTTCGGGCGCCACGTTTTCATAGGAGGGATACGGCGCGTCGCGCAGTTCCGTGAGCACGGGCGCTTCGTCCGCCGCCGGAGCGCCGCACAGCGGGCAGGTTTTCACGTCGGACGCAAGGTCGATGTTGCAGTGCGTGCATCTCATGCCTGTACCTCCTTTTCCTCTCCCTCGGCCCTTGGCCCTTGTGTTCTCGCCTGCCGGCTCGGTCGGCGCTTCTCAGCCTGCGGCTGAGAGGTCTCCACCGGAGACCCGCGCCCCTCGGCCCTCAAATTGCTTTCCACATGCACGGGGATCCCGTCGTTTGCCATGAAACGGAAAAACGCGGTCTGGAACTGTGTGTCGGTGTTGCTGCCGGAAAACGTGAGCGTCATATAGCCGTTGACCGACAGCGCGGCGCAGCCGAACGGCTGATGGGGCGTGTCGCCGAGCACAAACTCCGCGCGCTCAATATGGGCGCGCACGGCTTCCGGTGCGTCCATGATGCCCCAGTTGGAAAAGAACGTCGTGAACGAATGCTGGTTTTGCCGGTAGGTGTTTTTCAAAAACGCGCGTTTGATCAGATAGGGGATCGGGCGCAAAACCTTGGACTGCTGGGCGGCGACGTTGGCCGAAATCTCGTCGAGCAGCACCGCCGGGTTGCCCTTTTGCAGCAGCTCACCCTTGATTTTTTCCGCGATCTCTTCAAACGAAACGTCCGTTCTGCCGTCCGGTGAAAAACTGATGTCGGTCATATAGACGAAATTGCGCACGTTCTGTGTGCCGAGCCGGCGGCGCAGATCCATCGGCACGCTGATGCACACGTCCCGGGTCAGCGCTTCGGGCGCGGTTTGGATAAAACACCAGATCAGCAGCGCCGTGACGTATTCCGTGATGGTCAGCTCATACTTTGCCGCGGCGGTCTTGATATCGTCGACACGGAAGGTGCCGTGGACGACATGGGAAAAATGCTTTTGCAGGGCGCCTTTGTTGTAATAAGGTTTGCGCCTTTCGGGCGTGCGCGCTTTGGCGTCGGGCTTTGCGTGCAGCTTGTAGGCGTCGCACGTCTCGGTCTCCTTCGGCGCGTCCTCCACGCGCAGCGCGTGTTCGTCGTGGGGGATCGTTTCGCCCATCAGCTCATAATAGCGCGTCAGCAGCGCGGAAAGAAAGATGGTGGTGGCGCCGCCGTCGGCCAGCGAATGATAGCTCTCTACACTCACGCGGCGTTTATAGTACAGCACGCGGAAATTCGGTTGCTCCGTACCTGTCAGCGGGATCGGGCGATAGGGGTAGTCGTGTTCCTCTTCGGGCACGGGCAGCGCGTCGGTGTGCTGAAAATAGCTCCAAAAAAAGCCGTCCTGCAACTGCCCCTGAAACGATGGAAAGCGCGGCATGATTTCGCGCAGCGAACGCGTCAGCGTTTCGGGATGCACATCCTCCTTGAGAATCACACTGATGCGGAATGTGCGGCACCAGTGCTTGCGCCGGGCGGCGGCATACAGGGTTGCCGCGTTGTCAACCGGGAACCAGCGGCGGCCCGGCAGGGTGCTCAGGTTTGTTTCCATTTTCATAGTCTCCAATCATATCTCCTCGTTTATAGATACATAGGGATACCTAATTTTTTATCATATCGGCATTTCACGCTTTTGTCAAGGTTTGTTCAGAATTCTGTTGCATTGTGTAGTCAAAATTTACCATTCCGTCATTTTTTTTAAAAAAAGTGTTGACTTATGTTTCAATTTCATATAAAATGAGAACGCTAAGCTGTATATTTGTGGCTTACTATGTTTGCTTGATGAATTCAATTGCATTAGGGAGGATATTATTATGCAAAAGAAATCCAAGGCCAAGACGATTATTATCATCGTTCTTGCCGTTGTGCTTGTGATCGAGTCCTGCGTGCTCATTTTCGGCAACAAGGGCGGCTCTGAACCGGCGCCGGTTGAACAGCCCCGCGCTGAACTGGACACCTCCAATGTCCCTGTGATGCCCGATCCCGCGATGCAGATTGAGGAAGGCAAGATCCTCTCGAAGGTGCTTGGCGATAAAAACATCGGCGATATGCTGCGCGGTGTGATTTACTCCAACAGCATTGTCAGCGCCCTGATGAGCGCCGTGTATCCGATGCTTTATGAAAAGGTCGAAAGCATGCTTGACCTCGTCGGTTTCATCCATCTGTATCCCACCGGTCCGGCGCTGGCCGACCAGTTGGGCGATGTGTCCTACACCGCCGTCGACAAGGACGGCGTGCGCAAGCCGCTCACCGACGTGCTGCGCAAGGTCGGTTCCAACTGGAGCTATATGGACACCAAGGTCAAGTGGACCACCGAAGATGAAGAGGGCAACAAGACCGAGCATGAAGACTCCATCTATAACTCCATCGACTGGCTCGTCCACGACCAGGCCTCCTTCTATCAGGCGATGAACGACGCGACCCTCGGTTTCCGCGGATTGCTCGAAGTCAGTATCCAGAGCAAGACCAACAAGATCAAGCTGATGGACGCCGCCGCCAGCATGGCCGGCATCGATTTCCTTGCCTCCATCCCGCTGGAGCTCGAAGCCGCGAAGGTTTACAACCCGTCTGAAATGACCGGTTACCAGGCGTTCTTCGTCTATCTGTTCAATATCCTCGGCCTTGTGGACGGCGAATATCTTTCCAGCGAAGTGGTCTGCAGCTACAACACCATGGGCGAAATGTGGAAAGCGATCATCGAATCCGTGATCTTCGCAGTGGAAAAGATCATGCTCGATCCCGCCAAGAACCTTGCCAATGTGCTTGTCACGCTGGTGGAAGCCATCGATTCCGGCAGATTCATGAAGCGTTTCCGCATGACCAGCATGTACCTGGAATACAACCCGCTGGTCGGCAAACTGATGAAGGCTGAAAACTCCGAACAGTTCAACCTCGGCGGCACCATCGCCGACGTGGCAAAAGGCATGGGTATCAACCTGGACGCCAATTGGAATGATCTGATCGGCGGCGTCGTCAAGATGATCGGCGGCGAAAATGTGAAAGCCCCGACGTTCAACACCAAGGCGCTCATCGCAGCCGGCACCCCGGTGACGTTGCCCAACGGCAACAAGGTCTATAAGGCCAACCCGGACAAAGTGACCGCCGTCTTCGTCGACTATCTGATGCAGGGCGAAGTGATCGACGCGCTGCTTGCGAAGGTCAACATGTTCTCGGCAGAGGACAACAAGAAGATCGTCAAGGCGTTCAACGAAGCGGACGCCGGTTTGAGCAATCTGATCAAAGTGATCTTCAGCGTCGTGCTCGCCAACCTGATTTAACGTTACAACAAAAAAGCTGCCGCGTTTGCGGCAGTTTTTTTGTAGGGCCGAGGGCGAGGACAAAGGGCCAAGGGCCAAGGGCCGAGGGACACTGTGAAAGAAAGCCGCCTGCGGGCGGCTTTTTGTGTTGACTGACGACTGTCGAATGGGCTGCCACATGGGGCAGCCCCTACATCAATCCAACCGATACAGACCCGATTTGAGCCACACGAATTCGCGGCCGCCGACGTTGATGTATTTGTAGACCTTTTCGTTAAACACACGGTAGTCGCGGATGGAGTTGGTTTGTACGTTCAGCACGCGGACTTTATACGACGCCTGGTTGCAGATGTACAGATTGCCGCCGAGCATACACAGCGAGCTCGGACGTTCAAACGCGGTGGTTTCGCCGCCGCCCACGCGCAGCAAAATGCGTCCCTCGCGCGGGGAGTATTTGATGATGGCGTTTTCGTTCGGCACGGCGCACCAGATATAGTTGCCGTCCACGGCGATGTCGCACACACTCGAGCCGTGATAGGTCAAAAGGGAAGAGATGTTGACGGTGCCGTCGGTGTTGAAAATATGGTATTCCCCGTTGGGGAAGATCGCCATAATCTTGCCGTCGGACAAAACACCCACGTCGCACGACACATAGTCGCCGAGCTGTTTTGCAATGTCCTCGTATTCATAGCCGAATTTGACTTTGAGGAAAACATTGCGCTTGATATGGCTGAACGCGTCGTTGGCCGCGTCGTAGCCGTAAAAATTGACGACGAGCTTGTCGTCCTGTTTGGTATCCTTTGCAGCAAAGACAAAGCCCTGCTTGAACGGCGTGATGTTGAGGATCTCGCCGGAAAACACATTTTGCATGATTGAGTCTCCTTTTTTCGGCGCGGCTTCGGCGGCGCCGGTTTGTCTATTCCTATGATACATGATAAATGCCGTGCCGTCAAGCGCACAGGGCAAAAATATTCTTGGGTTTTCTGGTGGTGCATGTTGACAAACGCGGCTTTTTTCGGTAAAATAGGTATGCCTGTATTTTGGTTGAAAAAAACTGCATATTCAATTGAAATGAATCTATGGAGAGAAAGAGAATAGAGACGTTTTGAACTTCACACCGCAGAGATCCTTCGGTGGCGGTGACGCATTTCTATTCTTTTTGCTTTTTTCAACAGCTTTAAGGAGGAAACGAAGACATGGCAGGAAAATATGTAATGGCGCTTGACCAGGGAACGACCAGCTCGCGGGCGATCGTTTTCGACAAACACGGCAACATCATTGCCAAGGCACAAAACGAGTTTGACCAGATCTATCCCAAGGCCGGCTGGGTGGAGCACGATCCGCTCAAAATTTTGTACAGCCAGCTCAACTCGATCACGGAAGTGCTCAACTCCGGCGCCGTTGACGCGGCGGATATCGCCGGCATCGGCATCACCAACCAGCGTGAAACCACGATCCTTTGGGACAGATCCACCGGCAAGCCTGTGTATAACGCAATTGTTTGGCAATGCAGAAGAACGGCGGATATGTGCGAAAAAATCAAAGAAGACAAAGAGCTTTGCGATTACATCACCGAACACACGGGCCTCATCATCGACGCCTATTTTTCCGCCACCAAGATCAAATGGATTCTTGACAATGTGCCGGGTGTGAAAGCCCTTGCCGAAGCGGACCAGCTTTTGTTCGGTACTGTGGAAACGTGGCTGATCTGGAATCTGAGCGGCGGCCGCGTTCATGTGACGGATTATTCCAACGCGTCCAGAACCATGCTCTTTGACGTGGATAAGCTGCAGTGGGATCCCTATCTTTGCGAAAGACTCGGCATTCCGATGAGCATTTTGCCGGAACCGGTTCCCTCCAGTCATGTTTACGGCTGGGTGGCCGGCGGCATCCTCGGTATCGAAGCGCTCGAGCGTGTGCCCATCTGCGGCGCCATCGGCGACCAGCCGTCCGCGCTGTTCGGTCAGGCGTGCTTTGAGCCGGGTATGGCAAAGAACACCTACGGTACCGGCTGCTTCTTGCTGATGAACACCGGCGACCGCCGCGTGATTTCGAAAAACAACCTGCTCACGGGCGTTGCCTGGAGTCTGGACGGAAAAACGACCTATTCGATCGAAGGCTCGGCCTTCAACGCCGGCTCCGTCATCAAATGGCTGCGCGACGAAGTGAAACTGATCGACAGCCCGCGCCGCTGCGATGAGCTTGCGGAAAGCGTGCCCGACGCCAACGGCTGCTATCTGGTGCCGGCCTTCACCGGTCTCGGCGCACCGTATTGGGATATGTACGCCCGCGGCTGCATCGTCGGTTTGACCCGCGGCGTCAACCGCGCCCATATCTCTCGCGCGGTGCTGGAAAGCATCACCTATCAGATGACCGATCTGCTCGAAGCGATGAAGGCGGATTCCGGGATCGATATCACCGATCTGCGTGTGGACGGCGGCGCTTCCGTGTCCAACATCATGATGCAGATCCAGGCGGATATGGCGCAGACCAAAGTCGACCGTCCGAAGTGTGTGGAAACGACCGCGCTCGGCGCCGCCTATCTTGCAGGTCTTGCCGTCGGCGTTTGGGACAGCCTCGATGATATTCAGCAAAACCGCGAGATCGACCGGATCTTTGAACCGCAAATGCCGCTCGACGTGCGCAACAAGTACTATGCCGGCTGGAAGAAAGCCGTCACCAGAGCAATGAACTGGGAAGAAAAAGAATAACAATTTTGGTAAAGGCACCGCGATCCATTATCACGGTACAATTATAAAAACATCATAAAACAGGAGTGAATGATCATGGGAAAAGTAATTCTTGACTGGGACACCGCGCGAAACTTTATGGAAGACGCGTTCAAAGGCGTCGGCGTGCCTGCCGACGACGCGAAGATCGTTGTGGACGTTTTGCTCGAATCCGACAAACGCGGCATCGAATCGCACGGCTGCAACCGTTTTAAGCCGATCTATATCGACCGCATCAACGACGGCATCCAGAACCCCGTCACCAATTTTGAAATCATCAAAGAGACCGAATGCACCGCAGTGGTCGACGGCCACGACGGCATGGGCCAGGTCATCGGCTACAAATCGATGCAGATGGCGATCGACAAGGCGAAGAAATACGGCATGGGTATGGTCGTTGTGCGCAATTCCTGCCACTACGGCATCGCCGGTTACTATCCGACCATGGCCTGCAAACAGGGCTGCATCGGCATCACCGGCACCAACGCGCGTCCGTCCGTTGCGCCGACCTTCGGCGTGGAAGGCATGTTCGGTACCAACCCGCTGACCATCGGTATCCCGACCGACGAAGATTTCGATTTCATCATCGACTGCGCCACCTCCATCACCCAGAACGGCAAGATCGAATACTATGCCCGCATCGGTGAAGACGTCCATCCGGGCACCATCATCGACATCGACGGCAACGCGGTTGAAGGCGACGCCGGCGTGGCGCTCAAAAAGATCCGCAACGGCACAGCCGCACTTGCCACCCTCGGCGGCATCGGCGAAGCCCTCGGCGGCTACAAGGGCTACGGCTACGCGATGGTTGTGGAACTGCTTTCCTCTGTGCTGCAAGACGGTCTGTACGGCAAAGACCTTGACGGCAAAGACGAAAACGGCAACAAGCGTCCGTATCATCTGGGCCACTTCTTCATCGCCATCGACACCAACCACTTCCTCGGCGAAGACCTTTGCCGCAAAAAGGCCGGCGAGATCATCCGCTCCGTCCGCGCTTCCAAAAAGCAGCCGGGCGCAGAACGCATCTGGTCCGCAAACGAGAAGGAATGGAACGTATGGCTGCAGCGCAAAGACAGCGGCGTGCCCATCAACGAATCCGTCCAGGCCGAAATGTCCAAGGTCCGCGACGATCTGAAGCTGGATTACGTGTTCCCGTGGGAGAAATAAGCACTATGTAAAGCGTCGGAAGGCGGCATCGTCTGCCTTCCGATTGGATAGTATCTTTTCAGAAAGAGGTAAATCAACATGGATTACGCAAAAGAATCACTCAGACTGCACTATGAATGGAAGGGCAAGCTCGAAGTGACGCCGCGCGCGGCCGTCGACAGCAAAGACGCCCTCTCCCTTGCCTATACGCCGGGCGTTGCCCAGCCGTGCCTTGAGATCCAAAAGGATATCAACAAGTCCTATGACCTGACCCGCCGCTGGAACACCGTTGCCGTTGTCACCGACGGTACCGCTGTGCTCGGTCTCGGCGATATCGGCCCCGAAGCCGGTATGCCGGTCATGGAAGGCAAATGCGTGCTGTTCAAGGCATTCGGCGGCGTTGACGCCATCCCGCTTTGCGTGCGCAGCAAGGACGTGGACGAAATCGTCCATACGGTTGCGCTGCTTGCCGGCTCCTTCGGCGGCGTCAACCTCGAAGACATCAGCGCGCCGCGCTGCTTCGAGATTGAAAGAAAGCTCAAGGAATGCACCGACATCCCCATCTTCCACGACGATCAGCACGGCACCGCGATCATCACCCTTGCCGGTATGATCAATGCGCTTAAGCTTGTCGGCAAAAAGATCGAAGACGTCAAAATCGTCACCTCCGGCGCAGGCGCCGCGGGCATCGCGATCATCAAGCTGCTGATGAGCATGGGTCTCAAAAACGTCATCATGACCGACCGCACCGGCGCGATCTATAAGGGCCGCGAAAATCTCAATCAGATCAAGGAAGAGATGGCCGAGATCACCAACCAGAACTGCGAAAAGGGCAAACTTGCCGACGTCATCAAGGGCGCAGACGTGTTCATCGGCGTGTCCGGCCCGGGCACCCTCACCAAGGATATGGTCCGCACGATGGCGAAGGATCCCATCATCTTCGCATGCGCCAACCCGACCCCGGAAATCTTCCCGGACGAAGCGAAAGAAGCCGGCGCCGCCGTTGTTTCCACCGGCCGCAGCGACTTCCCCAACCAAATCAACAACGTGCTTGCGTTCCCGGGCATCTTCCGCGGCGCGCTTGACGTGCGCGCAAGCGACATCAACGCTGAAATGAAGGTTGCCGCCGCCTACGCGCTGGCAAACCTGGTTTCCGACGAAGAACTCAACGCGGATTACATCATCCCCGCTGCGTTTGACCC
>CACWJV010000056.1 GCA_902761265.1 Oscillospiraceae bacterium
TTCGCGGTCATAGACCACAAGGTTCACGCGCTCGTCCGCGTTGTCGGTGATGGCGCAAAGCTTGCGCACGCTGCCGTCGCTGCACGGGACATCCAAAAGCGACGGGGTGGTGCCGCTGCCCTGATTGATGGCGCCGGGCTTGGTCTCGACGCCGCGGTCATATGCCGTGCGCCAGGTGTAGACAGGCTTGCCGTCCTGAATGGTGAAGCGGTACATCGCGTGGTCGGAAACGATATAGATCCCGTCGGCGCAAACGGCGAGCGTGTTTTGGATCTCTTCGTTTTCGAGCCGTATCAGCTTTGTTTCGCCGGTGTTCGCGTCAATAAAGCCAACGTCGCCGGGACGCGTGACGAACCAGATGTTGCCGTCAAAATCGGGAATCGCGTCGGTGATGAACGCGCCTTTTTCCAAATACGGCTGCACGTCATATTCCTTTTCGATCTTCCATTCCGGTTTGCCGCCGGTTTCGTCCACATAGAAGATCTGGATCACGTTGTCGGAATTGCCGATGATCGGCCGGTCGCCGCTTAACAGATGGCAGTAGGCGCCGCCGGAGGTGTCGTTGGAGATTTTGCTGAAATCGAGCGTTTTGAAAAATTCGCGTGTGCTTTGCCGCTGCGGCAGCCGCGTTTCGGCCAATATCTCGAGCGTTTCGGCGTCAAGCAGCAGCAGTCGGAAGCCGACCACATTGCCCGAAATGCACATAATGCGGCCCTTGGAATCGAACATCAGCGTGGCGACCAAACCGCCAAAGACGTTCATCGCGCGGCTGTTGACCGTCGGGTTCACGCCAAGCGGGCCGCTGTAATCGTAGGTGCCGGTGTTATAGGAGTTGCCGTGCATGCCGTTGGTGCCCTCGGGCGCGAGATACGGGTGCTGCGGTACCTGCGTGGTTGCAAGCGGCTTTGCCGTTGCCGTTTCGCCGTAAAACGCAGGACATTTCTTTGCCACAAGCGGCTGACGGATGGCGCCGCCGGGCGCGGTAAAGAGCATGATGAACGCAGAAAACCAGGTCAGCACTTTTAAAAAGACATTGCGCATAAGAAGACCTCCTTTTTGTTTCTGTCTGCATTATAGCATGTTGTGCCGGCGGATGCAAGCAGTATTTATACGCCGAAATCCTGCGGCCAGCGCAAAACGGGAACCGCGTTTGCGCCTGCGGCCGCGTGACCGGCAAAGGTGACATAGCAAAAATTGCCGTCTGCGGTCAGCATGAAGAGCTTTGCCCACGGGCGGGCAGAGGGTATTTCGCCGTCGGAAAAGCGAAAGCCCTCGGTTTCCGCCTGCCTTAAAAAGCGGATGCCGTCGGCTGCGGTTTCGATTTTTACATAGACTTTGCCGTTGCAGTTTTGGATGGTGTCGCGGATGGTTGTCATAGTGATGACCTTCTTTCAAACAAAGTCCCAATCCGAGCGGCACGAAAAAAGCACCCATCGTTTCCGACGGGCGCAGCTGCGTTTTCGTTACCCATCGGTCAAGCGTTAGCACCTTACCGATCGGCAGGTTGCTGTGCGGTCAAAGGGCTTGTCCCTCGCGCACTCTTCATAGGCTGCCTGCAGTATAGCAGACCGATATGCAAAATGCAAGTGCTTTTTGGATGTTTTCTGCGTGCACAAACGTTAAGTCCGCATTCTCGGACAGCAATTTCACAAAAAAGAAAAATGTTGCCAAAACCACGACAAACGCGAAAAAATGTGGTACAATAGAATCGAAAGAAACCCCGGGAGGTACCAATATGCAGATTGCATTCTTTGACACAAAACCCTATGACAAACCGTCGTTTGAACGCCTCGGAAACGAGCAGGAGATGACGTTCAAATTCTTTGAAACCAAGCTGAATGAGGACACGGCGTCGCTGGCCGCCGGGTGCGACGCGGTGTGCGTGTTTGTCAACGACACCGTGAACGCCGCGGTGATCGACAAGCTAACAATGTGGACGTGCGCCACGCGTTCGGCAAAATCCACGTCGTCCATGTGCCGGCCTATTCGCCCTACGCCATCGCCGAACATGCCATGGCGCTGCTTCTGACGTCGGTACGCCGGATCCACAAGGCGTATAACCGTACGCGCGAATTCAACTTTTCCCTGAACGGCCTTGCCGGGTTCGATCTGCACGGCAAAACGGTCGGTGTGGTTGGCACGGGCCGCATCGGGCAAATCTTTATCAACATCTGCCGCGGCTTCGGGATGCGCGTTTTGGCCTATGACCGGTTTCCCAAAGACGGCGCCGGGATCGACTATGTATCGAAGGAAGAACTGTTCGCCCAAAGCGATATCCTTTCGCTCCACTGCCCGTTGACGGACGAGACGTATCACATGATCGACAAAGCCGCGATCGACAGCATGAAGACCGGCGTGGTGATCCTCAACACATCGCGCGGCGCGCTGATCGACGCGCAGGCGCTGCTGGACGGGATCAAGGCGAGAAAGGTCGGCGCGGCGTGTCTCGATGTGTATGAGGAGGAGGGCGACATCTTTTTTGAAGACCGCTCGGGCCATATTTTGTCCGACGATCTGCTCGCGCGGCTGATGACGATGCCAAACGTGATCGTCACGTCGCATCAGGCGTTTTTGACCGCCGAGGCGCTGCACAACATCGCCGAAACAACTGTCGAAAACCTGCGGTCGTTCTTTGACACGGGTATGTGCGAAAACGAGCTGTGCTACCGCTGCGGCAAAGTGGAGCAGTGTAAAAAGAACCGCCCGGGCCGCTGTTTTTGAGCGCGGGGATTGCAAAACCGCAGTTCTTTTGCTATACTGAGGGCCAAGGGGGAATTTCGCATGAAACAAAAAGTGCTTTCCAACACCTATACGAAGCCCGAACGCGCCATGTATCTGACCGGTCTGCTCGGGCAAAACATCATCTATAACGTGATCGCGACCGGCATGGCCTACTATTTTCAGTCGGTCATCTTTCTGCCGGCCATGGCCATCAGCATCATCATGGCGGCGGCGCGCATCTGGGACGCGATCAACGACCCGATGATGGGCACGATCGTTGACAAAACGCGCACCAAATGGGGCAAATGCCGGCCCTATCTGTTTTTTGTGCCGCCGGTTGTGCTGGTGACGACCATCCTCACCTTTGTCAACAAGCAATATTCCGCCGCGAATCCCGGCTGGATGAACGCGCTGATCATCGCCTGGGCGGGCATATCCTATATCCTTTGGGGCATGACCTATACCGCGGGCGATATCCCCATCTGGGGCATCACCTCGCTGATGACCGAAAACGAAAAAGACCGCTCCAGTATCCTCGGCCTTGCGCGCATTTGCGGCGGCGTGGGCGGCGGTATCGTGATGCTGACCGTCATCAGCGTTTCCCAGTCGCTGGGCAATTCGTTCAAAGACCGGTTCGGCCTGTCTACCAACGACGCAATGCAATGGGGCTTTCTCGTCTTTTGCAGCGCGCTGACCGTGGTCGGCTGTCTGCTGTTTGCATGCGCGGCGTTTACCAAAGAGCGTGTCAAACAGCCATCGGAAGAAAAAAAGAGCTTCAAAGACAACATCCGCATCATGTGGAACTGTGTGCCCTTCCGCCGGGTGCTGATCGCGGGCGTCATCCGGTCGCCGATGAACATTCTTTCCATCGTGGCGATGACGCTGCTGTCGTATTACTACGGCGATATCAACGGCAACGGGCAGGATTATATGAAGTATATGATAATCCTCGGCGGCGCGATGTTCCTCGGGATGTTCGGCGCCATGGCCGCGATCCCGCCGCTGTGCGAACGGATCGAAAAAAGAACGGTCCACAACGCCTGCTGCCTGTTGGCAACGATTCCGTTTGTCGGTATGTTTGTGCTGTATCTGATTGACGGCACCAATCTGATGGCGACCCACTGGCTGGCGATTCTTGCGGCGCTGTTCCTCGTCGGCGGCGGCGCCATCGGCGCGTCGCAGGTCATCCAGTCGATTATGATCGCCGACTGTGTGGACTATGACGAATTCCGCACCGGCTACCGCCCGGACGGCGTGTTCTTCTCCGGTCAAAGCTTCATCGTCAAGCTCGGCGCAGGCATCTCGTCTATCATTCAGGGCATCGTGTTTGCCGCCGTCGGCTTTTCGGGCGACGCGGTCAACGCGGTCAACAACGCCATCAGCGCGTCGCCGGCAGACGATTTCATGTTTGCCACAGCGCCGCAGTTTGCGTCCTACCGGTTCGGCATGTTCTTTCTGGTGTCCATTCCGCCGGCCATCGGCTTTGCGCTGTCTGTGATTCCGATGCTCAAATATGAGATCTCCAACGGCGAGCATTCCCATATTCTCGCGTTGCTCAACGCCAAGCGCAACGGCACGCAGCCGGAAGCGGAATAAGCAAAACAAAAACAACGCACGCAGATGCTTCTGCGTGCGTTTCTCTTCGGTTGGCTCAGCTGAGTCCCTTCCGCTCGAACCACATCTTGCAAAGGACGTAGGTCTGTTTGCCGTTTTGCGACATATAGGAGCTGTGGGTTGCGCGGCGGACGACCGCCATGTCGCTGCCGGGAATGCTCTCGTGCAGATACACGGTGTCCGTGAGCCAAAGGATGTCATACTGGCCGCTGACGATATAGGCAGGGCAGGTGATCTTTGCAAGATATTCCGGCGTGAAATCGGGCAGCGTGAGCATCATGTCGTTGAGCTTGTCTTTTTTGAACAGGTTCTTGACCGCAACGCCGAAGGGAAAATAGGGCTTAAATTTGTCGGGCTTTGAGTTCGCGCCGCAGGCGACAATCGCGCCCGGCAGATCCGGGTAGTCCGCGGCAATCTGGATGGCGTTGATGCCGCCGTCGCTGTGGCCGACGATCAGCGGCTTTTCAATGCCCAGCGCAGCGCAAAACTGCGCGTAATCCTTTGCCATCAGGGCATAGGAGATTTCGCCCGGGTCGCTGCTTTGACCGTGGCAGCGGCTCTCGGGCAGATAGACGGTGTAATCGTTTGCGAGATACTGCGCCGCTTCACGCAGCGAGTTGACACTGCCGCCGTTGCCGTGGATCAGCAAAAGCGGCGTTTCGCCATCGCCCCAGATCTGATAGTGCATGTTGACGTCTTCGAGCTGCACAAAACTGTCAGCCCGCGGCGCTTCCACCGGCAAAGGTAGATCCGATGTGTCAAGTGTAAGGGCATGGTATTTTTGCGGCTCGAACAAAAAGTCAACCTGCGCGGCAATTCCGCTGCAGATCGTGCCGAGAATCAGAACAAACGCAAAAAACTGTTTCATGCAGCATCGCTCCTTTTCTTTTTTCATTATGCCACAGGCGGCAAAAAAATGCAAGCGGTGGCTGGCGCAGGTTTCTTGACTTTCCCGCCTGCATATATTATAATTTCAATCGAAGACTGCCGAAAAAAGGAGAATGCCCCATGCGGATCATCCGACCCGGTGAAAAACTGACGGGCGAGGAGCTGCGTTCGTTTGCAAAAATGGCCGGCCGCGCCTATCTTGACGACCCGGTGCACCACTATGCCACAAAGAACGCAAAACGGCGCGAACAGTTTGTCTATCACTTTATGATGGAACGGCTCCACACGTCGAACGGTACGGATTATTTCTATATCGACGACGAGGGCCGCGGTTTGTGCGTGTGGAGACGGGCGCACAACGAATACGGCGTGCTCGATTTTCTGAAGTGCCCCGACTGGCTGTATCTTTACTGGTTCTGGCCCAATACGCTGCGCACGCTTGCGGCCTACGGTCCGCTGGACGCCCGGGCATTCGACGACAAGACCTGGATCATTTCGCCCGTGTTTGTTGACCCGGCGCACCAGGGTAAAGGGATCGCCACGGCGCTGATCCGAAAGGGGATCGCCGACCTTACGGAAGCGGGATATACCTGCGGACTGGAGGCGCAGGACGAGCGGAACGTGCGGTTTTATGAAAACCTCGGCTTTCGCACCTTCCGCACCGACTGCTATGAAAAAGGGGATATCACCCACCGCTATATGATCTATGACAACAAATCGGAGGAAGTCAAATGAAGGTTTTGGTTCTCAACGGGTCGCCCGCCGGCGACAACAGCATCACACTCTTTACCGTGAAATACATCGAAGCGCTGTATCCGGACTGTACGTTTTCCGTGCTCAACGTCGGGCAGCACATCCGCAAAATGGAACGCGATTTTTCGTCCTGCGCCGCGGCGCTGCAAGACGCGGATCTCCTGTTGTTCAGCTACCCGGTCTATACGTTTCTTGTTCCGGCGCAGCTGCATCGCTTTGTGGAGCTGATGAAGGAAAGCGGGGTCGCGTTTGCGGGCAAATACGCCACACAGATCAGCACGAGCAAGCATTTTTACGATATGACCGCCCACCGCTTTTTGGAGGACAACTGCCGCGACATGGGCCTTCGCGTGCTGACGGGTCTGTCGGCGGATATGGATGATCTGATGAGCGACAAGGGCCAGAAGCAGGCGGTCGACTTTTTCAGCCATGTGCTGTGGTCGATGGAAAACGGCGTATACGACACGCGCCCGCAGCCGCAGCCGGGCGGAGACAGCGTGCCGCTGCAACGCGCCGACGTTTCGCCTGTTGCCGAAAAACGTCCCGGCCGTGTGGTGATTGTGACTGATTCCGGCGCCGACAAAGCCGCAAACGCGCCGCTTGCCGCCATGATCGACCGGCTGCAAACGCTGCTGCCCTATGACAGCGCGGTGGTCGATCTGCACGAGTTCCCGTTCAAGGGCGGCTGCATCGGCTGTTTCAACTGCGCCGCCACCGGCAAATGCTTTTACAAAGACGGCTTTGACGACTATCTGCGACAAAATCCAGTCCGCGGACGCCATCATCTATGCCTATACGATCCGCGACCATTCGATGGGCTACCGCTTCAAGCTTTATGACGACCGTCAGTTTTGCAACGGCCACCGCACCGTCACGATGGGCAAGCCGGTAGGCTATCTTGTCCACGGCGCGCTCGAAGCCGAGCCGAATCTACAGCTTTTGATGGAGGCGCGTGCGCAGGTGGGCGGCAACTATCTTGCCGGTATCGCCACCGACCGGCGCGACCCGGACGGAGAAATCCGCGCCCTTGCGCTCAATCTGAGCTGGGCGCTCGCCCACAGCTATGACCAGCCGCAGAACTTCTACGGCGTGGGCGGACTGAAGATTTTCCGCGACCTGATCTATCAGATGCAGGGTCTGATGAAAGCCGACCACAAGTTTTATAAGCAGCACGGGTTCTACGATTTTCCGCAAAAACGCAAGGGCCGTCTCATCGGGATGTATGCCGTCGGCGCGCTGATGACAAACGAAAAGCTGCGCAAAAAGGCGGGCGGCAAAATGACCGAGGGCATGACGCTGCCGTACCGCAAAGTTTTGAGCCGTTTGCCGAAGCGGGTCAATCCCGAAAAGCGGGAAAAAGAGGCTGCTTTAACCGGAAAGCAGGATTGAATTTGATCCGGTCGCATATTCTCCGATGGCGCAGGCATTCCGGCGCGGATTCATAAACAGTCCATAAATAAAGCATAAATTACAAATAAAAAAAGAGAAAAAACAATTGACAAGCGGCGCATTTCGTTGTATAGTATATTGTATGATAATAGATATTGTGGCTATTTATGTTTTCTATATATGATCGGAGAAGGAGGATTTTCCCCTTGAAACTGAAAAAACCGATTTTTGTGCTCGCTTTGCTCCTGCTGCTGGGCTGCCTTGTGCTTTCGCCGCTGTCCGCTTTCGCTGTGAATGTGGACGTTTCCGGCGGCAGCTATGAGATTTTGCCCGGCCATACCCAGTTCCCGACGAAAAACTATAACAAAGCGTGGCTCGACAATTTGATTATCCGCGACGGCTCCACCGCGCTGACAGCGGTCAAATTGACGCCGAAACCCGAATATCCCTACAGCGAGACCTATGACAGCTTTTGCACAGAAGTCTCCCGCTTTTCCAAATTGCACGACCTCAACGAAGATACCGTCGGTACCGCGTATTACGAACTGATCAACGCGTTTTACTATATGGTCACCGCTATGGGCATGACGGACAAGACCAGCGGGATGAAAGCCTATCTCGAAGACTACGGCATCGCCGTACCGACCAAGCCCAACGCGACCGAAAAAGCAGAAATCGCCGGTGTGTATGCCGCGCTGAAATACAACGCCCCCTATGTGCTGTATGAAAAAGAAGTGACGCTGCCCAAAGGCACGACGCTCGAAGGCGCCGAAGTGGCGCTGGTGAGCGAACTGATGGACGTGTTCCTGCCGTCCGGCGTCAACACCGTCAACGGCCTTGCCGTCCAGGCAGCCAAATCCCATGTAGAGGAATTCCCCGAAATCCCGATCAGCGAAAACCCGTCGAACAGCGAAGTGTTCCATTGGTCCAAGGTGCTCACCGCCGCATCCAACGACTATGAAGTGCCGATGACGACCTACGACCAAACCTCCGCCGCCCAGCGGGAATATGTGGACTACGCCTACTACGCGTCCATCTTCGACAAAATCTATGACGATATCCATGTGGATCCGACAAAGCTGGCCGCAGCAGATATGAGCGGCGATCCGACGGCAACGCAGAAAGTTGTGCTCGGCGCGATGCTCGACAGCAAGGGCGTGGCCTACGCGCCGGAAGCGTCCTGCCAGCAGTTGTTTGAAACCGCCTGCGCCGCGGGTTGTTTCGAACTGGATCAGGAATTCTATTCCGACGTGTTCGAATATGAAGCGCTCGTGCCTGCGGAATGCACGCAGCTTTGGTTTACTCCGTTTGCTCTCGCGTCGCAGCTCGGCGGCAGCGATGAATATGTGTCGATGTCTCTCAACGGCAAAGCGCTCAAGCCCTCCGGCACCACCTTTGTCGATCTCGATCCCAACCGGATCCAGCAGACGGTGGAACTGGTTTCCAGCTATGACGACGGCATCAATCCGGTGCAGCAGGCAGTCTATCGTTTTAACGTTGTGTTTACCGACGGCGACGTCAACAACAGCGACATTCTCAACGATTTCCAAACGATGGTGGACCGTGTGTCCGCCACGGAAGGGGAGAACACCGAAAGACTCGTTGATATCGTCAGTGATTACGCCGGCGCGCAGGTCAGCGACAGCATCTTCCACACGCTGCCCCAAACGCCGCCTGTATTCAGCGGCGAGATGCTGACGACCTTCGGCGATGTGCAAAACGCGGCGGACGGACAAGCCCCGAGCGGCAACAACTCCGATTTCGGCTATCTCGGCCGGTTCATCGACGAGACCTATCCCGAAGACGAAACCGCCGTCACAAGCAGCCTGCTCGACAATCTGACCACAACGGACGAAAGCCACGCACCCTCGCTGGTTGTGCGTACGGGACAAGCCATTATGGAGCATCCGCAGATCGTTGCGGCGCCAACCGGTATCATCGCCCTCGGCGGTTTGCTCGGCTACTTCTTCAGCCGCAAGCGCAAGAACGTCGATCCGCTGGAACAGGAAGAAGACGAAATTGAGGATATTGACCTTTAAAATCCGACGCACCTTGGGAATACCCCGGGGTGCGTTTTTTTGTTTAAAGAAATTTTAAAAGATGGATGCAAGAAAATTACTTGACAGAATCACTTTTTTAGTTTAAAATATGAAAGATAGCTATATATGCTACTTCGAGTGACAACAGGAACCTCTTTTGATGATTTTTGGAACAGCTTTTGAAACGAACAAAAACACAAAAAAGGAGGTGCTGCTACTTTGGATAATTGGATGATCGCGATCATCATCGGCGTCGTGTGCGCCGTGGTGTTCGGAGTGCTTGGTTTTGTGCTCGGTTCGAGCCACCGCAAACGCAAAGCGGAAGGTTTGCTCGGCTCTGCGGAAGAGGAGGCAACGCGGATTATCAACCGCGCTGTGAGCGAAGCGGAAACCAAGAAAAAAGAAGCCATTTTGGAAGCGAAAGACGAGATCCACAAATCGAGAACCGAAACGGAACGCGAGCTGCGCGAACGCCGCAGCGAAGTGCAACGTCAGGAACGCCGTCTGGTCCAAAAGGAAGAAAATCTTGACAAAAAAATGGACGCCCTTGACAAAAAGGACGAGACCTTGAACGACAAGATCAAAAAGGCCGAAGCCCAACTTACCGAAGCAGAAAGCATCAAAAGAAGCCAGTTGGAAATGCTTGAAAAGATCTCAGGCTATACAAAAGAACAAGCCAAGGTGTATTTGCTGCAGGAACTCGAACAAACCCTGACCCGCGAAAAAGCGGTCAAGATTATGGAATTCGAGGAAAGAACCCGCGACGAATCCGACGCGCTTGCGCGTGAGATTATCACCACGGCGATCCAGCGCTGCGCCGCCGACCAGGTTTCGGAAACCACCGTTTCCGTCGTTGCGCTGCCCAACGACGAAATGAAGGGCCGCATCATCGGCCGCGAGGGCCGCAACATCCGCACGCTGGAAACCATCACCGGCGTCGATCTCATCATCGACGATACGCCCGAAGCCATCACCCTTTCCTCCTTCGATCCCGTCCGCCGCGAGGTGGCGCGTATTACGTTGGAAAAGTTGATTGCCGACGGCCGTATCCATCCGGCGCTCATTGAAAAGATCCACGAAAAAGCCAAGCGCGAAGTTGACCAGACGATCCGCCAGGCGGGCGAACGTGCGGTTGTGGACGCCGGCGTCAACGGTTTGCACCACGAGCTTGTCAAGCTCCTCGGTCGATTGAAGTACCGCACGAGCTACGGCCAAAATGTGTTGAACCACTCGCTGGAGGTGTCCTACATCGCCGGTCTGATGGCTTCGGAGCTCGGTGTGGACGTCAAACTTGCCAAGCGTGCCGGTTTGCTGCACGATATCGGCAAGGCGCTTGACCACGAGCAGGAAGGCTCCCATATCGAACTCGGTGTGGAGGTCGCCAAAAAGTATAAGGAAAACGATATCATCGTCAACGCGATCCACGCGCACCACGGCGATGTGGAGCCCAAGAGCGCGGTTGCGGTGCTTGTCCAGGCGGCAGACGCCATTTCGGCGGCCCGTCCCGGCGCCCGGCGCGAAAATTTGCAAAACTACATCAAGCGTCTGCAGCAGCTTGAAGAGCTCACCAAATCGTTCAAGGGCGTCGACAGCGCCTATGCGATTCAGGCGGGCCGCGAAGTGCGCGTGATTGTGAAACCCGACAAGGTCTCCGACGAAGAGATGGTGCTCGTTGCCCGTCAGATCGTGGAGAAGATCGAGCAGGAGATGGAATATCCCGGTCAGATCAAGGTCAACATGATCCGCGAAACGCGTGCGGTCGACTACGCAAAATAAAAATTAGGGAGTCGGTTTCGGCTCCCTGTTTTCTTAAGAGGTGTCAGATGGAACCGAACATTCGCATCCTGTATGAAGACAGCGACGTGCTGTGCTGCGTAAAACCCGCAGGCATCCTTTCCCAGGCGGCGCCGGGCGGCGAAGCGACGCTTTTGACGCTGCTTGAGACGCAGACCGGCGCAGCCGTCTATCCCGTCCACCGGCTCGACCGGCAGACCGGCGGCGTGATGGTGTTTGCCAAAACGAAGGCTGCCGCGGCGTCGCTCAGCGCACAGGCGGCCGACCGCACGCTCGAAAAGCGCTACTGCGCGTTGGTCCACGGCAAAGTGGAACCGGCGGAAGGCGAACTGGAGGACCTGCTGTTTAAAGACGCGCGTACGAACAAGGTGTTTGTGGTCAGCCGCGAACGCAAAGGGGTACGCAAGGCGAAGCTGCACTACGTTGTGGAAAACTTCGACGGCGTTGTCAGCCGCGTGGGCATTTTGCTCGACACCGGGCGGACGCACCAGATCCGCGTGCAGTTTGCGTCGCGCCGCCATCCGGTGGTCGGCGACCGGCGCTACGGCGCCAAAGACGACAGCGCCGGGCTGTGCCTGTGGTCGCGGTCGGTGGCGTTTTGCCATCCTGCCACCGGGGCGCGGATGCAGTTTGCGGAAAAAGAACCGTTTTAAGAAAAAGGCTGCCGTGCGCGCGGCGGCCTTTTTCAGTGGTTGGTGATTTGTGCTTCGTGCTTAGCGGTAGGGGCGGCCATTGCCGCCCGCTTTTTTGCCGCGGCGGCTTGCAGGTTCGCCGCCTTTCTGTTGTGCTGGTCACGGCCGTATCTCCGCATTCCATCGCCCGGCACCTCATCCAAGACAGCCGTTTTTCTTTCTATTTCAACCTCGTTGTCAGCGGCGGCAGCCGCTGACAACTTTTCCTCCCGTTAGGTTGCCCGCCTTTCTGTTGTGCCGGCAACAGCGGTGTCTCCGCATTCCATTGTTCGGCAATTCAACCAAGACGGCCGTTTTTCTTTCTTTCGAGAAAGAAAGAAAAAGTCGGCGGTAAAAAGAAAGAAAGCTTCGCATACGGCAAAAGAAGAAACGCCGTCCGCTGCGCCGCTGTGCGGCATTGCACAGCATAAAAAGTTGACCCGAAAAGAACGCTGCGGACACCGCAAAAGTTCCCTCCTCCGCCACGCGTTTTCGCAATGCCTAAGTGCTGATTCACAAGCATTTGTGATCCTTGCACTTCTTTATAAAAGCATAAACTGACACGCTCAACTTTCTTTCCATGCAAGGCATTGCAATGGAGACGGAAAAGGAAAGCAGATTTGCGCTTTCCTTTGAACTTTATCCTCGATATCTCCGCGGTGCCCAATCACCGCAATGCCGACCTTTCGGCACTATGAGTTGAGGCTGGTTGTTCCGGTAGGCAAAATGAAACGCCGCTTTTCCGAAGCGCAGCGCAGGAACGGCGTTTCTTCTTTTGCCGTATCCGGATTCTCTCT
>CACWJV010000057.1 GCA_902761265.1 Oscillospiraceae bacterium
CGAAATGCTCGCCGATCTTTTGATCGCGGCGACGAACGAAGCGATGCGCAAAGCGGACGACGCGATGGAACAGGCGATGGGCGCGTTTAAAAGCGGCCTCGGTCTCCCGTTCTGATGGCAGGCTACAATATCGCGTCGCTTGCCCGGTTGGTGGAACAGTTTGAGCGTATGCCCGGCATCGGCCACAAAAGCGCCCAGCGGCTCGCGTTTCATGTTTTGGCGATGAGTGACGCGCAGGCAAAGCAGTTTGCCGAAACGATCCTTGCCGCGCACGACAACATCAAGCAATGCGAACGCTGCTGCAATCTGAGCGAGGAAGCGCTGTGTCCGATTTGCAAAAACGACGCGCGCGACAAAAGCGTGATCTGCGTGGTGGAAGATCCGCGCGACGTGATGGCGTTTGAGCGCACCCATGAATTTGACGGCACCTACCACGTTTTGCACGGCGTCATTTCGCCGATGAACGGCGTGGGGCCGGAGGATATCACGATCAAAGAGCTGCTCGCGCGGCTTTCCGACGGCACGGTGCAGGAGGTCATTATGGCGACCAACCCGACCGTGGAGGGCGAACGTGGAGGGCGAAGCGACGGCGATGTATATTTCGCGGCTTTTAAAGCCGATGGGCATCACGGTCAGCCGGCTTGCCTACGGTGTGCCGGTCGGCGCCGATCTCGAGTATGCTGACGAGGTGACGCTCACACGGGCGCTCGAGGGCAGACGGATGCTTTAATGTAATTCGGAATTCGGAATGCGGAATGCGGAATGCGGAATTATGGTCGCGGGGTTCCGTGCGGCAATCCGACATGCTGCGCCGCGGCGCAATGGCTTTGCAGCCGGAACGGGATCATTTTCCAAAACGGTTTTGACGCATCGCGCTTTGCGCGGCGTCCCTTCATTCTTCATTCTTCATTTTTCATTTTTCATTAGAAAGGGCGGTGACCGAAGTGGCGGCAGCAAACAAAGACGTTCCGCGTGTAGCGCAGAACAAAAAAGCCTATCACGATTTCTTTGTATTGGAAACGTATGAAGCCGGCATTGCGCTGTTCGGCACCGAGGTCAAATCCATCCGCAAGGGCAGGGTCAATCTCAAGGATAGCTGGTGCAACATCGTCGGCGGCGAAATCTTCGCCAACGGGATGCACATCAGCCCCTATGAGCAGGGCAACATTTTCAACCGCGACCCCATGCGGCCGAAAAAGCTGCTGATGCACAAAAAAGAGATCGCCCGGCTGTATGCCGAAGTCAAACAGCAGGGGCTCACGCTCATTCCTCTGTCGGTCTATTTTGTCAACGGCCGCGCGAAGCTGGAGGTCGGCCTTTGCAAAGGGAAAAAGAACTATGACAAACGCGAAGCCCAGGCCAAAAAGGACGCGCAGCGGGATATCGACCGCGCAACCCGGCCAAAGCTTTGAGATATGGGGACGAAAGGATTTCGACGGGGATCCGGAAGTATGAGAAGCGGGTAGTGGCGCGGAACCACTTAAAAAGCCGCAACCTTAAATTGAACTGACAATACTACAGTTTTAAAGGCTGCGTAACGCAGCCCGTCTGTGCGCTGAGGACTGCGGCAGCGTAACAGGCGTCGACAAGCAGTGAACGTGAACAGCGGAGCGACTCGGCCGCCGTCATGCATCAGAGCCTACTGAACCGTTGAGCCTGTCAACCGGCGCAGCGGGAAGGAAATTTCAAACGATTGACTGCACCCGGAGAAACTTGTATGGATGGGTTTTCGGACGCGGTTTCGATTACCGCCGTCTCCACCAACCACACGGGGCTGCGGCCGGCAAAGCTGCAGCCCTGCTTTTTGAAACGGATTTTCAATTACAGGAGGATGATCACTATGAAAACCAACAAGACCTGGAAAGTGCTGACTGCGCTGCTGCTTTGCGCGCTGATCGTGGTCGGCTGTCTCTATGCGTTCGGCGTGGGTTGGAAAACGCAGCCGGATGCGTCCGTTTCCGGCGAAGAGGCGCTCTCGCTCTGGACTGCGGACGCCGCGTCGAAAAAGGCGCTGATCGCATACGTCGACGCTGTGACCAAAGAGGGCGGCGAAGACTTTATCCCGGTGGAAAAGCGCGTTGCGGTATTCGATTTGGACGGCACACTGTTTTGCGAGACCGACCCGAACTATTTTGACTACTGTCTTTTGAAATACCGTGTGCTCGACGACCCGGATTACAAGGACAAGGCTTCCGCCTTTGAAAAGGAAGTTGCAAACAAGATCAAAGAGCAAAACGAGACCGGCGCGTCGTTTGAAGGGCTGGAGGTGGACCACGGCAAAGCCGTTGCCTCCGCGTTCTCCGGCATGACCGTTGACGAATTCAACGCCTATATTCAGGAATTCAAAAAGCAGCCTATGCCCTCGTTTGACGGCATGACCCGCGGCGACGGCTGGTATCTGCCGATGCTGCAGGTGGTCGAATATCTGAAAGCCAACGATTTCACCGTCTATGTGGTCAGCGGCACCGACCGTTTCATTGTCCGCGGCATCGCCGACAACTCTCCGCTCGATCTGCCCAACGGCCAGATCATCGGTTCCGACGAAACGCTGGTGGCGCCGGATCAGGGCGACACCGACGGCTTGCAGTACGTCTATGACGACGATGACAAGCTGGTGCTCGGCGGCGAGTTCATCGTCAAAAACCTCAAGATGAACAAGGTCACCGTCATCATGCAGGAGATCGGCGTGCAGCCGGTGCTTTCGTTCGGCAACTCCACCGGCGACGGCAGCATGGCGGAATATGTCACGAGCGGCAACCCGTATAAGAGTCTGGCGTTCATGCTTTGCTGCGACGACACCGCGCGCGAAAACGGCAACGAGGAAAAGGCCCAGAAGATGGTCGACCTTTGCGCCGAATTCGATTGGGTGCCGGTTTCGATGAAGAACGACTGGACGACGATCTACGGCGACGGTGTGACCAAAAAAGCCGCGCAGTAATCTGCGGACGCAACCGAAACGGGCAGCGAAGTCCCAGCGGCTTCGCTGCTTTTTTTGCCCGGCGGCACATTGCCGCGCAAAAAACGCAGGATCTTGCCGATTTCTGCCGGCGGGCGGTTGATTCGCGCGGCGTTTCATGGTACAATAGACGAACAAAACAAGAGGGGATAAAAACGATATGAATTACAACATTCTTTTGTGCGTCTGCATCCCGTTTGCCGGGACCGTGCTGGGCGCATCGATGGTCTATTTTTTGAAAGATCAGATCTCCGACGGCGTGCAGAAAGTGCTGTCGGGCTTTGCTGCCGGCGTTATGGTCGCCGCGTCGATCTGGAGTCTTTTGATTCCGGCGCTGGCGCAAAACGAAGACCGCGGCGCCGTCGCGTGCGTGCCGGTTGCGGTCGGTTTTTTGGTCGGCATCGGTTTTTTGCTGCTGCTGGATATTGTGACGCCGCACATGCATATGGACAGTCAGGCCGAAGGTCCGCGCCGCGGGTTGAAACGGACGACGCAGCTCATCCTCGCCGTCACGCTCCACAACATCCCCGAGGGTATGGCCGTCGGCGTGGTGTGTGCAAGCTGGTTGAGCGGCCACAACAACGTCAGCGCCTCCGCCGCGCTGGTGCTTGCCATCGGCATCGCTATCCAGAATTTCCCCGAGGGCGCAATCGTTTCCATGCCGCTGCGCGCCGAAGGGGTCAAAAAGAGCCGCACCTTCCTTTACGGTTCGCTCTCCGGCGTTGTAGAGCCGATCGCGACGGTGCTGACGCTGCTCGCCGCCCGGGCGGTAACGGCTGTGCTGCCGCTGCTGCAGGCGTTTGCGGCCGGCGCCATGATCTATGTCGTGGTCGAAGAGCTGGTGCCGGAAATGGCCAAAGGCAAACACTCCAACCTCGGGACGATCGCGTTTTCGCTCGGCTTTGTATTGATGATGATTCTGGACGTGACGCTGGGCTGAGGGCAGGCGACAAACCAAAACGGAATGGAACAAACAGCATCCGGCAGGGTGCTGTTTTCTTTTTGGCAGACTTTTCAAAGACTGTCGGCCGGTGCGCTGTGTTGACAAAAGGGCCGAATCATGCTATAATCAATCGAATTATTATGGAAGTATTCTCGAAAGTTCTGAGCCTCTTTTCGGATCTTTTGATTCGGAAAACTCAGGCATGAAAGGAAAGAAAGCGGCGTGAAAAAATTTCTATCGCATGCAGGCTGGCTGATTTTGTTTCTGGCCGTACTCGTGGTGCTGTACAAAGGGTTTGACTATCTGATTTCGGACGACACGGAATCGCAGACCCGCGTGTCGTTCCACGATTATTACAAGGAGGACAAGATCGACTATCTGTTTATCGGTCCCTCCCATACGAACCATGAGATCAACGCGGTGCGTCTGTCGCAGGAGCTGGATCAGAATGTGTTCAACCTGTCGACCTCGAGTCAGGATTTTATCGGCGCCTATTACCTGGTACGGGAAGCGATCAAGGAAAAGAAGACCGACCGCATTTTTATGGAGCTGTCTGTGTCGCGGCTCGCGGTTAAGGAAACGGATGAAACGGCGGTCTATATCATCACCGACTATATCAAATCACCGATTCTGCGAGCGCAGTATCTGATGACGTCGTTTGATCTGGAGGGCTATATCAACGCGTTTTTGCGTTTGCGCCGCAACATTGATCCGCAGGATCTGCCCTCGGCCAAGAAGATCACCAAGCTTTACAGAACCAAACAGGAACCGGCCTACACCGCGTATGAGGGCGGCGAAAAGTATCTTGGCAAGGGGCAGTGGGCGGTTTGGCGCTCCTGGGCCGACGAAGACACCGGCACGGCCGCGCTGAATCTGAAAATGGGCGGACTGAACAATTTTTCGGTCGACGCGATTCAGCAAAGGGAAGTTGCATATCTGCAAAAATGCATCGATCTTTGCAAGGACAACGGCGTGGAGCTGACCTTTTATCTGCCGCCGTATTCCGAGCTGTATCTGATCAATTTTGAACAGTTTGAAGCAGTGACCGAAACCTTCTACCGGATTGCGCGGGAAAACGAGATTCCGTTGATCGATCTGAACCGGGTGAAGGACGACTATCTGCATTTTGAGCTTGCCGATTTTTACAACTCCGACCACGTCAACGCCTATGCCAGCGAGCAGATTGCGGATTTCTTTGCCACCTATATCAAAAATCCGGACGGCGATTATTTCTGTGACACCCTTGAGGAAAAACATCCGAAGACCGACAAGATCATTGCGGCCGGTTACATCCCGTATTTCCAGACGGAAAACGGCGAATATCAGAAAGCCGAGGAGGCCGAGGGCGATATCGAAACGGTGCGGCTGGAAATTTCGGCGCTCTCGTGGATCAAGCGGCCGGTCAAAGCCCGGATCTATGTGACGGAGCCGCTGGAAGAGGACGAGGACGAAAGGGAAGAATCGGAAGAAGCAGAGGAAGCCGGGAAACCGGAAGAAAAAGAAGCGGACGAAAAGACGGTCTGGCTCGATAAAAAAGAAGTTGAGGGAGAACGGCTGGACGAGTATACCACACAGTTCGTAGTGCCCTATAACAACCTGAAAACGTATTACCGCGTCGATTTGCTCGACCCTAAGACGGATGAGGTCTTATATGAAGCCTTCACCCGGTTCGATACGAAATAAGCGGGGCGTTGAAAGGAGTACACTATGACGATTACATCCCTTGCGTTTTTGCTCTTTTGTGCGGCGTCGGTGCTGCTGTTTGCGCTCTTTCCGCCCAAATACCGCTGGATCTCGCTGCTTTTGTCGAGCGTTGCGTTCTATTTCATTTCCGTCAGCAACAAGCTGATTCTCGTCTGGATCGTGATCACGTCGCTGTCCACATGGTTTGCCGGCCGGCAGCTTGACAAGGTTGGCAAGCAGGCGGACGCCGCGCTCAAACAGGAAGGGCTGGAGCGCGCGGACAAGCAGATTATCCGCAAAAAAGCCAAAAGCCGCAAAAAGAAGATTTTGGTTCTGGCGCTGGTTTTGAACGTCGGCATTCTGGTCGTGTTCAAGTTTTTCAACTATTTTACCGGCGCGTTCCAGATGCTGGTCGGTCTGGTGGCCGGCAGCGAAAAAGCCGATCTCATCACACTGGTGATGCCGCTCGGCATTTCCTATTACACCTTCGCGACAATCGGCTATATGCTGGACGTCTATTGGAAACGGTATGAGAGCGAGCCGAATTTCGCGCGCTTTTTCCTGTTTGCCATCTTCTATCCCCACATCCTGCAGGGCCCGATTTCGCGCTATAACCTGCTGGGGCAGGAGCTGAAAAAGCCGGAGCTGCATATCACATGGGACAACTTTGTGTGCGGCATGGAGAGCATTTGCCTCGGCTGTTTCAAAAAGCTGGTTATCGCGGACCGCGTGAGCATCTTTGTGGGCAACACGCTGACGGCCAACAACCACCACGGCATGATCTATGTCGTTGCGCTGATCTTTGACGCGATCCAGATCTACACCGACTTTTCGGGCTATATGGACATCGTGACCGGTATCTCCCGGATCTTCGATATCAAGCTGGAACAAAACTTCAACCACCCGTTCCTTGCCAAAAGCGTGCCGGAATTCTGGCGCAGATGGCATATGTCGCTCGGCGGCTGGTTCAAGGATTACGTCTATTATCCGATCTCCATGTCCAAAGGCGTCAAAAAGATCAACAAACGCGTCAAGGATTGGAAAAACGTGCATCTGAAAAACCTCATGATCGTCATCCTCCCGGTCATGGTGACCTGGCTGCTGACCGGTCTGTGGCACGGCACGGGCAAAGGCTACGTTGCGTGGGGTCTGTATTACGGCACGCTGATTACGCTGTCGGTTACGTTCTCCGACGATATCCACAAGCTGCAGCAAAAGCTGCATATCAACACGGAGTGTTTCTCGTTCCGGGTGTTCCAGACGCTGAAAATCTTTTGCATCTTTATCGGCGGCCGGTTCCTCGGTTCGACCATCGGGATGCCGCAGCGCATCCGCATTATCAAAAACATCCTCGTCGCGTTTGTGGATTTCAACATTTTCAGCCACGGCATGAGCCGGGGAGACTTTGTGATCGTGCTTGTGGGTGTGCTGCTGCTGATCGCCATTGCCGCGATTGAAACGAAGGAAAACATCTTCGACTGGTTCAACCGCCAGAACCTTGTGTTCCGCGCGATCGTCCTTTATGCCATTCTTTTTGCGGTGTTCCTGCTTGGCATCTACGGCACCGGGTATGACACCAGCAACTTTATGTATCAACAATTCTAAAAGGTGAAGCGCTATGTTTTATGAGATTCAGCCAAGTGAAAAGAAAGCTCTGATCTGTTCCAACGGCACCACGCTCAGCTATCGGGAACTTGCCGATGCTGTGAAAACGCTCGGCGGCGCACTGGTTTCGCGCAGACTTGCGTTTTGTCTTTGCGAAAACAGCCCGGCCAGCGTGGTGGGCTATCTCGCGTGTCTTGGCAAAAAGACCGTGCCGCTGATGCTGGACAAAAAAATCAACGCCGATCTGCTGTCCCATCTGCTGACGTGCTACCGGCCCGACTTTCTCTATGTTCCGGCCGAAAAGGCCGCCGGCTTTGACGGCTACGACACCGTGACGACTTATCTGAACTATGTACTGCTGCGGCGCAAAGCGGAGACGGCGCCCGCGATTTTTGACGATCTCGCGCTGCTGCTGACGACCTCCGGCTCCACCGGCAGCCCCAAGCTCGTGCGCCAAAGCTACCGCAATATCCAGTCCAACGCTGAAGCGATCGTGTCGTATCTCGGCCTTGACGCCGACGAACGCCCGATCACCACGCTGCCGATGAACTACACCTACGGACTGTCGATCATCAACAGCCATCTGCAGGTCGGCGCAACGATTCTGATGACGGATTTTTCGATGAATATGAAGCCGTTCTGGGACTTTTTCCGCAGCGAAGCGGCCACGTCCTTCGGCGGCGTGCCGTTCACCTATGAAATGCTCAAAAAGATCCGCTTTTTCCGCATGGATCTGCCGTCTCTGCGCTATATGACGCAGGCGGGCGGCAAGCTGTCGCCGGAGCTGCACCGGGAGTTTGCGCAGTGGTGTGGGGAAAAGGGCAAGTCCTTCATCGTTATGTACGGCCAGACCGAGGCCACGGCGCGCATGGGCTATCTGCCCGCCGACAAGAGCCTTGAAAAATTCGGCTCCATGGGCTTTGCCATCCCCGGCGGCCGGTTTATTCTGGCAGACGTCCACGGCAACGAGATTGCCGCACCGGATACGGTGGGCGAGCTGATCTATGAGGGCGACAACGTCACGCTCGGCTATGCGCAGTGTCTCGACGATCTTGCCAAAGGCGACGAGCGACACGGACGGCTGGAAACGGGCGATATGGCAAAGCGCGACGCGGACGGCTACTATTACGTCGTCGGCCGCAAAAAACGGTTTTTGAAAATTTTCGGCAACCGCGTCAATCTCGACGAGATCGATCTGCTGATCAAAAAGACGTTTCCCGACGTCGAGTGCGCGTCCACCGGTGTGGACGACCATATGCAGACCTATATCACGCGGGCGGAGCTGACGGACGACGTGCGCCGCTGGCTTGCCGCCACCACGCATCTGAGCGAGTCCGCGTTTGAAGTCAAGTATATACAGGAGCTGCCCAAAAACGAAGCGGGCAAGATCCTTTATAAAGAACTGCATTAAAATCAACTGGCAAAGGAGTTAAAAACTATGGAAAAAATTATTGAAATTCTGAACAGCCTGAAATCCGGCGTGGACTTTATGAATGAGAAGAATCTTGTCACCGGCAAGGTGCTCGATTCGATCGAGATCACGTCCCTGATCGCGTCGCTGGAAGACGAGTTTGACATCGAGATCGGCATGGAATATATGGAAAACGCCAATTTCGATTCCGTCGAAGCGATGTGGGATATGGTGCAGGAGATCCTCGACGAAGGCTGATCCGGCCGAAGAACACCGACAGGCGGCAGGACGCTTTTCCTGCCGCTTCACTGACACAACGAGAGGAAGTCTAACATGCAGAGAAACGCGAAGTTTGACAATGTCAAGTTTTTCCTAATGTGCTGCGTCGTGTTCGGTCATATTGCAAACCGGTTTGCCGACGACAGCTATGCAGTGGCCTGTATCCAGTTTTGGGTCTATCTGTTCCACATGCCGGCGTTTGTCTACATTGCCGGTCTGTTTTCCAAACGCACCGTCAACGAAGCGCGCTGGCGCAAGATTACGCCGTATATCTTTTTGTATTTCGGTATGCTGACTTTGAGCTTTGCCGTGTCTGCAATCAAAAACGGCGTTGCAAACGCATCGGTGGATTTCTTCCATGAAACCGGCATCGCGTGGTATTCGCTGGCGATGTTCTGGTGGGGTGCGGTTGCAATTCTGGTCCGGCGGGTCAAGCCGGCCTATGTGTTGGCGATCTCGGTGTTTTTGTCGGTCATCTCAGGCTACAGCGCGGACGTAGGCTCGTTTTTGGTTTTGCAGCGCACCGTCATCTTTTTCCCGTTCTTCTATCTCGGCTATGTCACCGATCTCGAAGATCTGACCCGGCGACTCGACCATATCGCGCTGAAAATCGTGAGCGCGCTGCTGCTCGCGGGTACCGGTGCGGTGAGCTATCTCTATTACGACAAGATCTACTTCTGGCGCTTTTTGTTCCGCGGCATCCGGCCGTATAACGACATCGGCAAAGATCTGCCCTACGGCTGGGGCTGGAGTTGGCGGCTCGCGTTCTATGCGATCGCCATGCTGCTCACGCTCTCGATCATCTGCCTGATGCCGAACATCAAGAGCTTCATTTCCGCCATCGGCAAAAAGACGCTGCCGATCTATGTGTTCCACGGCACGTTCTTGGCGCTGACGTTGTCCACGATCAAGCCGCTGCGTGCGTGGATGCTGTCGGACCTTACCTGTATCAAGAGCCTCGGGTTTATGCTGCTTACGGTCGTCGTCACGTCGCTGCCGATTTTCGACATCCCGCTGCGCAAGCTGATGACGGTACCGATGCGCACGCTGCCCGCAAAGAAAAAGGACGACGCGCCGCAAACACCGCCGCCGCAGCCTGGCGCACCGGCGACGGAACCAAAAGAGGTTGCCGAAGTCACAAACTAATCGCTGTCAAAAGCACCCCGCGGGGTGCTTTTTCTTTGGCCGGCGCGCAGTATATTTTTCTTTAAAGGGTTGATTTTCCGGCCGCCGGCAGGTAAAATAGAAAAAACGATATCTTTTGCGGATGTCACAAAAAGGAGTATGTATATGAAACAAACAGTCAAACGTATGGCCACGATGCTGCTCGCGCTGCTGTTGACGCTGACCATGATCGTGTCTGCGGCGATGGCGGCTGCCCAAAGCGGCGCGTTCGCCGAAAAAGCCTACACCGACCTTGTCACATTTTCCGACTGCCAGAGCTTCGGCCCGGCTGCGTTCAACAATTTCGGCAAAGTGCTGCGTGTGATGCACGACGACGGATTGCCCGAGCCCGACGCGCTTTTGGTGGGCGGCGACTATTCGAGATTGCTCAACGACTACGCCACACCGGGCATCATCCAACTGCGCGACCAGTATACGGCGGTCTATGAAAACGGCAACCCCGACGCGATCATCACCGCGCAGGGCAACCACGACTCGCGTATTCCGGCGTTTTATCCGACCGGCATGTATGATATGGGCACCTATTGCTTTTATCTGATCAACGAGGACGACTATCCGTGGCTGCAGCTTTTGCGCACACAGGGCAAAAAGACTGTGCAAAAGACCGCCCAAAACATCAAAACCGCGCTGGACAGCATGATCGAAAACGGCGACACGCGCCCGGTGATCTTTATCACCCATGTGCCGCTGCACCACACCACCCGGACCCTCGGCGGCGACAATATGTACGCGAAGTATGTGTTCGACGTGATCAACGAGGCGGCAAAGCAGTTGGACATCATCTTCCTGTTTGCCCACAACCACTCCGGCGACTACGACGATTATATCGGCGGCTCCGTCAACTTTATGGCCCCGGGCGACACCGTGCGTATCCCCGACCCCGACCACCGCAGC
>CACWJV010000058.1 GCA_902761265.1 Oscillospiraceae bacterium
TGTTCGCGCTGCGGCAGCGTCTCCTCCCTGCCGTCAAATTTTCCTTTGTAATGCAGTTTCATAGCAGTCTCCCTTTTTATGCATAAATTTCCATATCCTTCGTCAGCAGCGCCTGCCGCGTGATGACGTAATAAGCGCCGGGGTCGAGCTTCAAAATCTCGTCGCACAGCAGCGACGGGTTGACGTTGCTGACGGAGCCGGCCGGAAGTACCAGTTCGAGTACGAGTGTGTCGCCGTCCACGCGCAGGCTATAGGATTGCAGCGATTGGAGCAGGTCAATCTCCTTCATCACCTTTTTGTGTCCCTTTTTGCCGAGCTTTTGGACGATCAGGCTCTCGCCCGAAAGCAGCGTGTCCGTCTTTTGCCGCAGCAGTTCGGGGTCGGCGGCGTTTTCGAATGCCACAGAAAACCGCGCAAAGGAGATGAACTTCGGGTCAAGCACCGGCTCTTGGACGGCGGTAACGCGGATTCCTTCGGGCATCACGCTTTGCAGCGCGCGGCAGATCTCTTCGTTGGACGCGTCACCCTCGATGCGGATATCCATCGACTCGCAAAGGCTTTGCATCCCGCGCGAGAGCGGCAGCGCAAAGGTCATGTACGGGTGCGGATTGAACCCTTCGGTATACCACAGATCGATCCCGGAGCGGCGGATGGCGCGCGTCATGGTACGCATGAGATCGAGGTGGGAGATATAACGGATCGGGCCCGTTTTATGAAACCAGACTCTGACGCAGCGCATCGCAGTTCCCTCCGTTCAGTTTGTTGGCGCCGCAGCCCGCACACTGGATCCGACAGTGCGGCGTGGTTTCGCTGCGGTGGGCTTTTTCGTTTTCTTTTTGCAAAAAGGCTTTTCGGATGCCGAAGTCGAGATGATCCCACGGCAAAACTTCCGAGAAGTCGCGGCGGCGCGACGTGTAGAACAGCGGATCGAGCCCGCAGGCGCGGAACGCCTCTTCCCAAACGTCGATGCGGAAGCTGTCGTCCCAGGAGTCGAACTTGCATCCGTGCTCCCACGCCCAGAGGATCGCCTTGCCGAGGCGGCGGTCGCCGCGGGCAAACACCCCCTCCAAAAAGCTGATGTCGACTTTGTGAAAGCTGGCGTTGATCTTTTTGGTGTGGATGCTTTCCAGCAGATGCTTTTGTTTTTCCAACAGCATTTCACGCGTGTCCTGCGGCTCCCATTGGAACGGTGTGAACGGTTTCGGCACAAACGAGGCGACCGAGATCGACACAGTGACGCCCTTGCCCTTGGGCTTGTCCGGATTGCGGTAAAACTCGTTGACCACCGCCTGTGCGAGGTCGGCGATCCCGGCCACGTCGTCAAGCGTTTCGGTAGGCAGCCCCAGCATGAAATAGAGCTTAACCGCCGTCCAGCCGCCCTGGAACGCCTTGCGCGCCGTGCGCATGACTTCGTCTTCGGTCACGTTTTTGTTGATCGCGTCTCTGAGCCGCTGGGTGCCGGCTTCGGGCGCAAAGGTCAGACCGCTGCGGCGCACCTTGTTGAGCTTTTCCATCAGGGAATCGGAGAAGTTGTCCACCCGCAGCGAGGGCAGCGCGATGTTGATTTTTTCGGGGATCGTCCATTCGAGCAGCTTGTCCAGCAGCGGTTCGAGCTTTGTGTAGTCGCTGGTGGACAGGGACGAGAGCGAGATTTCGTCATAGCCCGTCGCGTCGCACAACGCACGGCACTGGTCGTTGATCGTGTCGGGCGATTTTTCGCGGATGGGCCGGTAGAGAAAGCCGGCCTGGCAAAAGCGGCAGCCGCGGATGCAGCCGCGCATGATTTCATGGGTCACACGGTCGTGCACCACTTCGAGATAGGGTACGACAAATTGGTTGGGATATTGCACATGGTCGAGGTCGGAGATGATTTGCTTTTGGATCGTCGCCGGCGCGCCGTCGCGCGGTGTGATTGCCTGCACAGTGCCGTCGGCGTTGTAGCTGACGTCATACAGGCTCGGCACATAAAAGCCGGGCAGTTTCGACACGGCAAGCAAAAATTCGCGTTTGGAGCGGCCTTCGGTTTTGTACTGTTTGAGCAGGTCAAAGAACGCATCATACATCTCCTCCCCTTCGCCGAGGGAAAAGACGTCGAAAAACTCCGCCATCGGCTCCGGGTTGCACGCGCACGCGCCGCCGCCGACCACGATCGGCGTCAGGTCGTGGCGGTCTGCCGCACGGACGGGCAGACCGGCGAGATCGAGCATATTGAGCACGTTGGTGTAGCACAGCTCATACATCAGCGTAAAACCGATCAGATCGAAGTCTTTGACCGGGTCGCCGCTTTCAAGGGCATACAGCGGCACGCCGTGGCGGCGCATTTCTTCTTCCATATCGTGCCACGGCGCGAACACGCGTTCGCACCAGACGTCCTTTCGCGCGTTGGCGACGGCATAGAGAATTTTGATGCCGAGATGCGACATACCGATCTCGTAGCTGTCGGGGAAGCAAAACGCGTAGCGCAGAGCGACGCTGTTTTTATCTTTGATGGTGCTGCCCAGTTCGCCGCCGGTATAACGGCCCGGCTTTTGCACGAGCGGCAGCAGCTTTTCCACTTCTTTCGGATACATACTTTTAACTCCGTTTCCAATGTAAATACATAAGATAACCGCAAACGGCCCACAAACTCGGGTTGCGCACGCCGCAGACGGTCAGCGCCGCGCAGCACAGCGCGAAACAGACGACCGCACAAAGCGACACGCGCCGCAGCACCGTTTCCCGCCCGGGCACATCGAAATGGCAAAGGCACAGATCGAGTACGCGGTAAAAATCGAGAGACTGCACCGGCAGCAGATTGAGCAGCGCGAGTGCGCCGTTGACAACCGCCAGCACCAGCGCTGTTTGCGTTTTTGTTTTATCATACCACAAAACGGCAGGGAAACACAACAGGCAATTGACAAAAATTCCGCCGAGCGCAATCAGACTTTCTTTCATCGCGCCGCAAAACACGCAGCCGCGCCGCAAAATGACGATGCCGCCGGCGCCGAACGAGACTTCCTCCACTCCGGCGCCGAACGCCCACAAAAGCAGCAGATGGCCGCATTCATGCAGCATGGCGGACGAAAAGCAAAGCAGTGCCGTTGTCCCGCCGGACGAAAGCAGCATCAGACACAGCACGGCAAAAAAAGAAAAGCCGAGCCGCAGCCGGAAGGAGAGAAATTCAAGCGTCACGTTCCAGAATCTGCAGCGGATCCAGCTTTGTGCCGTTTTTACGGATTTCAAAATGCAGATGCGGTCCCGTTGCCCAGCCGGTTGCACCGACCCGGGCCACCGCTTCGCCCGCCCGCACGACGGTGCCCTCCGTTACCAGCGTTTCGCTGCAATGGCAGTAGAAGGTCTCGTAGCCGTCGTCGTGCGAAAGCGTTACATATTTTCCGCTGCGTCCGTCCTCCCCCACCAGACGGACGGTGCCGCCGTAGGCCGCGCGGATGGGCGTGCCGGCGGGCACGGCAATATCCAGGCCGGTGTGAAACGCGTAGCGGTGGGTAATCGGGTTGTTGCGGTAGCCGAACAGAGAGCTGTAGCGTCCGCCCTCGACCGGTCGCGTGATCGGCACGGTGACGGCCGACGGCGAAAAGGACGTGTTCTTTGCGGCGGCTTTGGCGCTTTGGTCGCTGCCGCCCGCAGCGAGCGCAGTCGTTTTCGGCACGGCAGGCTGCGTTTCGGCTATTGCCGGCTGCAGTTCGGCTGTGTCTTCTTGCATCGGCTCTGCTTCCGGGTTTGTCGGCTGCGTTGTCGTTGCTTCGTCGGGCTGCGCCATCACGGCGGCGGCATCGTTTTGGGGCGTCCAAAAATCGCGCAGCACGTCCACGGCATCGGATACGTCTTCGACCGACCAGCTTCGGGAAAGCAGCAGCGCCCAGTCCGCGCGCAGCGCTTCGGCCCGTGCGGTGTTGCCGCGGCCGCAGAAAAGCAGCAGCAGCAAAACACACAGGCAGCCCGCACACTGGCTGAGTGTGACAAACAGATACCAGTCGCGTCCGGTTTGTTGTTTGGGTTTCTTTTGCGGCGCCGGTCGCAGCGCCTGTTTGGTCGCTTCCATAACATCACCGCTTCATTGATATGAAGCGGCGACGAAAAATATGTATTTATCCGACCATGATCCGCCCTTCGGGCAGAACCTCTTCGCCGCGCATTTCTTCGCGGTCGCCGAGCGACACCACAAAGCAGACCGGTCCGATACGGCCGATGAACATGGCGAAAACCAACGCCAGGTGGCCGGCAGCGCCGCACGACGCGGTAACGCCGCAGGACAGCCCGGCTGTTGAAAACGCGGACACGGCTTCAAACAGCACGCGCACCCCGCCCGCGTCGGGTGTATCAAGCAACAGCACAAACGACGTGAGATAGACGACCAGCATACCCAGCAGCGACACGGCCAGCGCTTTGTTCACCACCGTATGGTCGACGCGGCGGCGGAAAATGACCGTTTCCTTTTTTCCGGTCAGGACCGACACGATGCTCATCACCAGCACGGCAAAGGTCGTGATTTTGACGCCGCCGCCGGTAGAACCGCTGCCCGCGCCGATAAACATCAGAAGGATCATGCCGAACTTGGTCAGATCGTGCAGCGCGTTCATATCGACAGAGGCAAAACCGGCTGTCCGCGTTGTAATTGATTGAAACAGCGCCGCTGTGATTTTTTGCGAAAGCGGCAGCGGGCCGAGCGTTGCCGGATTGTTGTATTCAAGTATAAAGACATGAACAAACCCGTAGAGGATCAAAAGCAGTACAAAGGTGCCGACTGTGCGCGTGTGCAGGCTAAGGCTTCCGGTTTTGCGGCAGGTCAGCAGATCGTAGAACACATAAAACCCGAGGCCGCCGGTCACGATCAGCGCCATGACGGTATACATCACGAGCGGCGTGCCGTTGAACGACTGGAGCGAACCGAACGGTTCGATGGTACCGAACAGATCAAACCCGGCGTTGCAATAGGCCGACACGGCAGTGAACAGCGACACCCACGCGCCCTTGAGTCCCATTTGCGGCACAAAATGCAAACACAGCACCAGCGCACCAAGCAACTGGCAGCCGCCGGTGGTAAGGATGATTGTGCGCACAAGGGGTTTGACCTGGCTCATAGCGTCGAGGTTGGTATATTCCTGTGCCAGACGCAGCGAACGAAAGCCGGAGCGTTTTTTAAACAGGAAGATAAAAAAGGTAGCGAACGTCACCATGGACAGGCCGCCGAGTTCGATGAGACACAGCAGCAGCACCTGACCGATGCCGGTCAGCTTGAGTACCGGGTCGATCATCGTCAGCCCGGTGACGCAGACGGACGACGTTGCGGTAAACAGCGCCTCCATCGGCGCAAGCCCTTTGCCGTCGCGCGTCATGCACGGAAGCAGAAACAAAAGTGTGCCGGCCGCGATCATGGCAAGAAAGCTCAGTGCGATCACGCGCGACGGATCGGTTTCGCGTTTTCGTTTATCGGCGTCACGTTTCACGTTGCAGCGTCCCCCTTTCGGTATTATCTTTGCTATTATAGCACACTCGTTTGCAACAGGCAAACATTTTTATGAAAATCAAAAGAATTTTATTGACGAGGACACACGGAAAATGCTATTATGAATACATACCAGTTCGAAAGGAGATCCGCCTATGTTTCAGGATTTCAAATCAGATCCCGTCATGTTTTTGATCGCGGTCGGCGTCATTGCGTTTGTCATTGCGCAGTCGCTGTTTTTCCTGCTGCGCGCCGTCAAACGCGGCAAGCAGATCGGGCTGTCGAAGGAAACGATCAAAAACACCATTACCTCCAGCGCTGTTTTTTCCATCGCGCCGGCTATCAGCATCGCCGTGACTGTGCTTGTGCTGTCGGTGGCGCTCGGCTATGTTTTGCCGTGGATCCGGCTGTCGGTCATCGGCGCCATCCAGTATGAGGTGCCCGCCGCGGAAGCCGCGATTGACGCGGCCGGACTTGCCGGCGGCATCGGACGCGACATCACCGACCCGAAAATCTTCACCGCTGTTGCGTGGGTCATGTCGCTGGGCTGCATTCTGCCGCTGATTTTGATTCCGATCATTCTCAAAAAAGTGCAAAGCAAGGTTTCCGGCACTGTGAACAAAAACGCCAAATGGGCGGATCTGATGAGCGCCGCAGCGTTTATCGGTCTGATTGCCGCCTTTCTCGGCCGCGGCATCGCCGGCATCGGCGAAGTGCAGATCAACGAAGCGGGCGAAAAGATCAACGCCGTTGTGGGCGACGGCGCGGGCGTTTTGTCGATTACGGCGATCATCTCCTCCGTGCTGTTTATGCTGCTGTTGACCGCAATCAACAAAAAGCTGCAGTGGAAATGGCTGGAGGCGTTTGCCATGCCGCTTGCCATGCTGCTGTCGATGGGCGTGATCGTGCTGCTTTCAACCTATGCGCCGGATCTTGCGGCGATTGAATGGAGGTATTGATGATGGATAAAAAACGCACCTATCTCGATTCCGTACACCTGTCCGGCCGCATCTGGTGCATCGCGGCGCTGATTGTGATGCTGACCGTACCCACGCTGATGTCGCTGCATCTCAAGGCGTGGCCCGATCTCGGCGTTGTGGGCAAAGCGTTCGGCGCCATTGCGCTGCTGTATTATCCAACGGGTGTGGTGGAAGTTTTGGCCTATGCGCCGCTGCTCGGCGCCGGCGGCACCTATCTGTCGTTCCTCACCGGCAACATCGTCAACCTCAAGCTTCCCTGCGCGCTGAGCGCGATGGAAAGCGCGAAGGTTCGCGCCAACTCCGAGGAGGGCGAAGTGATCTCCACAATCTCCATCGCCGCCTCTGCCATTACAACGACGATCATCATCGCCGTGTTTGTGCTGGTCTTTGCGTTTAACCCGGGCTTTACGCGTTTTATGCAGTCCGACACGCTGGCGCCGGCGTTCAAGCAGGTCACCTACACAATCTTCGGCGCGCTGGCAGCGTCGTATCTTGCCAAGCATTGGAAGATCTCCATCTTCCCGATTGTGGCGATCTCGCTGATCCTTGTGTTTGCCGGCAGCATCCAGATCGGCATTTTGATCTTCATCGGCGTCATCCTCTCCCTGCTCGGCGCCGAGGTTATGTACAAACTGAAATGGGTATAAGCCCGAAAGGCATAAAAAGAGCGCTGTATCACGCAGCGTTCTTTCTTTTTCATCCGCTTTTCAATAGGACGTACCCAGCGACGTTTGCCACAAAAAGTTGGTCAGCGTTTCGGCCGCAAGCTTGTTGGAATCGCGGTTCGGATGGCCGTCGATCGTGCTGCCGAGCGTTTCCATCTGGAACGAAAGCGGCGTGCTGGTTACGAGTCTGTCGCCGGTTTCCAGGCGGTAGTCCTCCACAGCCTGTTCGATAGACGGCATCAACGAGGCGTTCATATCGCCGAGCACACAGATAATCGGCACATCGGCGTTGACGTCGCGCACCTGGCGCAGCAGCTCCACATAAGCGCGCACAAACGCGGCGCGGCGGTCTGCGGTATAGCAGTAGGACGCGTCGTTGGTGCCGAGGTTGATGATAATCATTGTCGGTTTCGGCTTGACGAAATCCCAGTCGTCGCTCTGTCCTTCGGACAAAATCAGGTTTGTCAGCGTTTTGCCGTAGCGTTTGGAGAGCACCAGATCCGGCCGGATCACGCCGTTGTTGGTAAACGCGGTAAGCACACCGTAGCCGGAAAAGGCAACCGCGTAGCTTTCCGCACCGAGCGACTGCGCTGTCAGATAAGCGAAGGTCTCCAAATAGTTTTCCGTACGGGTGGAAAAGGATTCATAAACACTTTGCGCGTCCAATCCATAGCCTGCTGTGATGGAATCGCCGATGAATTCCACCAGCATATCCGGCTGCGGCGTCGGGGTGACGCCGGCGTTGGAATGGACAGTAATATCGGTCACGCCGACACACGAATACATAGATTCCGACAGTTTGATCACTTTGATCACCGTTTCGCCCGACAGATCGGACAGCGAAAGATGGATCGTCGTTTCCGCCTCGTCCAAAATCTCATCCGCCGCCGGTGTGCCGTTGACCAACACCGCCACGCGCGGCCGGTGGTTGTAAGCCACGGCATAGGAGGACGCAACCGTCAATGTGATATCGGCCCAGTCGGCCACACAGGAAAACTCAACACCGCAGCCGGACATCGAAAACCAGCGGGTTGTGCCGTCGAACATCGTTCTGCCGACCGGGCGCACTGTGCCGTCGTCGGGCAAAAACGAGCGATCCGCAACCTCGGCGTAGGTTTCGCGCACCCGGGTCGTGGCAGGCGGTTTGTTGGCGTGGGAGACATCGAGCAGCATTTCGCTGTCATGGAGCAGACAGAACGCAGCAAACAGCGCGACCGCCAGCAGCAGCACACAAAGCAGAATCCATTTGACACGCCGTCTCATCGAATGCCTCCTTCCCCGATCGGGATGTTTTCCATATCTTAGCACATTTTTTGCGATCGGTCAACTTGCCGCGCGATTTTCCTCGGCGACCCGCCACTTTTTCGCGCTGAAGCGGTTGACGCGCCGCCCATCTTGCGGTATAATAGCCCAAGAATTTAACTGAAACAGGTGATAGGATGTTTTCCAAAGAAATGTATGCCCTCGGCGCACAGCCGTCGGTCATCCGCGAAATCTTTGAATACGGCAAGCAGCGCAAGGCGCAGATCGGCGCGGAAAATGTGTTTGATTTTTCGCTCGGCAACCCGAGCGTGCCGGCGCCGCCCGTTGTGAACGAGACGATCAAAAAGCTGTGCGACACAATGGAACCGACCACATTGCACGGCTACACCTCCGCCATCGGCGATCAGGGCGTGCGTCAGGCGATTGCGGACTATCTCAACCGCACCCACGGCACCGCGTTTTCCGCCGCCGAGTTTTATATGACCGCCGGCGCGGCCGCGTCGTTGTCTATCACGTTTAAGGCGCTCAGCGAAAAAGGCGACAAGATCGTACTGCTCGCGCCGTTTTTCCCGGAATACCGCGTGTTCGCGGAAAGCGCAGGCATGACGCCGGTTGTGGTCAAGTGCCGCGAAAGCGATCTGCAGCTTGACTTTGACGTGCTGGAGCAGGCATTTGACGAAAACGTGAAGGCCATCGTGGTCAATTCGCCCAACAACCCGTCGGGCGTGGTGCTGTCAGCAGAGAGCATCGAAAAGCTTTGTGCCTTCCTTAAAAACAAGCAGGCGCAGTACGGCCACCCGATCTATCTGATTTCCGACGAGCCGTATCGCGAGCTGGTCTACGGCGATATTCAGGTGCCGTTTTTGACGAAGTATTACGAAAACACGATTGTGTGTTATTCGTTCAGCAAATCGCTTTCCCTCCCCGGCGACCGCATCGGCTATATCCTTGTGCCGAAAGAAGCCGATCCAACGGGCGAAATCTACAAAGCGGTCTGCGGCGCGGGCCGTGCGCTGGGCTATGTTTGCGCGCCGAGTCTGTTCCAGTTTTTGGTGCCGGCCTGTCTCGGTCAGACGTCGGATATCAGTATCTATCAGCGCAACCGCGATCTGCTGATGGAGGCGTTCAGGCAGGACGGCTTTTCCGTGGCAAAGCCCGACGGCGCGTTCTATCTGTTTTTGCGCTCCCCCGAACCGGACGCCGCTGCGTTTTGCGAAAAGGCGAAGCAGTTTGAGCTGCTGCTTGTGCCCAGCGATTCGTTCGGGTTCCCGGGCTATGTGCGCATCAGCTATTGCGTGGCCACCGAAATGATTGAGCGTTCGCTCCCCGCGTTCCGTGCGCTGGCGCAAAGCTACGGGCTGTGCTGAATCATAAAAAAGAAACCCTCAGATGAAACGTCCGAGGGCTTCTTTTTGTTTGCCCGGAAAACATGAAACGTGAGGAGGTCCCGAGCAAACAGGAGGGGAAATGAAAAAAGAGAGTATCAAATTGATGCAATCAGTATAGCGAACGAACCTTAAGTAAAGTTTAAAATTGCTTAATATTCCTTAATATTCCACCCCGTAAAAAGAGACAGCGCACGGCTGTCTCTTGTTTAATCGTCTTCTTCCGGTTCCGGCACCGGCAGCACTTCAACGCGGACCTTGCCGATCCGGCGGTCTTCCACGCCCAGCACGGTCAGCTTGACGTTTTTATATTCCACAACGCTCATGTCGCCGTTTTTCGGCAGATAGCCGAGCTGGCTGATGATGAAGCCGCCGAGCGTTTCGTAGTCGCCTTCGGGGATTACGTCGTTGCAAAGCTCGTTGACCTCTTCGATCGCGGTGGTGCCGTCGATGGTAAACAGGTTATCTTTTACGGTGACGATCTCCTCGTCCTCGTTGTCATATTCGTCCTGGATATTGCCGACGATCGCTTCAAGCAGATCTTCCATCGTCACGATGCCCGCCGTGCCGCCGTATTCATCCACAACGTTTCATTGAACAGCTTGCCGCAGTTTTTGGAAAACGGCACATAGTACGCTTTGCGCATCACGTCTTTGGGACCTTTATCCTTGGGCAGCGAGGTCGAAATATATTGCAGCAGATCCTTGATATAGACGATGCCGATGATATTGTCGGGATCTTCGTGGAACACGGGGATCCGCGATACGCCGCCGTCGATGGACGCTTTGACCACGTCCTTGAGCGAATCGGTATCCTCCACCGCGATCATGTCGGTGCGGTGGGTCATGATGTCGGACACGTCGATATCGTCGAAATCGAAGATGTTGTCGATCATTTCCTTCTGCTGATCTTCAATAACGCCTTTCTCCTGGCCCACGTCCACCATCATGCGGATTTCTTCTTCGGTAACGACCTCTTCGTTGGCGTTGGGATCGAGACCGAACAAACGCACCACCAGGTTCGTCGACGCAGAAAGCACGCGCACAAACGGGCTCATCAGCTTTTTGAACACCAGCAGAAAGCCGGACACGGCATAGGCGATCTTTTCGCTTTTTTGCATCGCGATGCGCTTGGGCGCGAGTTCGCCGAGCACCAAGGAGAAGAACGAGATGATGATCGTGATCAGCACCACGGACACGCCGTTGATCACGCTGGTCGGGATGCCGGTGCCGAGCTTTTCGATGGCCGACGTCAGCATAGCGGCAAAGCTCGTTGCCGCGGACGCGGACGTCAGAAAGCCGGCCAGGGTGACGCCGATCTGGATGGTGGAAAGAAAGTTGGACGGATTGTCAGTCAGTTTTTTGACCTTCTTTGCTTTCTTGTGGCCTTCCTCGGCGAGCTTGTCGATCATGTTGTCGTTCAAAGAGATGATCGCAATCTCGCTCATGGCGAAAAAGGCGTTGACAAGAATCAGTACAAACAGCAAAACAATTTTGAAGATCAGACTTCCGGGGTCATCCATAACGGATTTTGTCTCCTTTCGTTTTTGAAAGATATGAATTATCCGTAGTATTATACTATAAATGTGCAAAAAGGTCAATCGACAAATGCAAGAAATCGGAAAGAATCTATGGATTTTTGTGTCGGAACGTGCTACAATAGGGAAAAATGATCCAAGGAGGCAACCGTTATGCCCTATATCAAAGCCAAAACATCCGTCAAAGTTTCGCCCGAACAGGCGCAGACGATCAAAACCGAACTCGGCAAAGCGATCACCAACCTCGGCAAAAGCGAGGCGTGGCTGATGGTCGAAGTGGAGGACGACTGCCGGCTGTGGTTCCGCGGCGACAACAGCGAAGGCATCGCCTATGTGGAGGTCGCGCTGTTTGGCAAAGCGAGCGCAGATCAGTATGACGAGATGACCAAAGCGGTGTGCGAGATTCTCTCCGGCACGCTCGGCATTTCGGGCGAAGAAATCTATGTGAAATATGAGGAAGTGGATCACTGGGGCTACAATTCGTTCAACTTCTGAGTCCCTGACTACAACCAACAATCGGACGGTGAAAAGCAATGAAGATTACGACACTGGTGGAAAACACAGCCGGCGGCGACGTCAAAGCCGTGCACGGACTGTCGTTTTATGTGGAAACAAACCGGCACCGGCTGCTGTTTGACCTCGGGCCGGACAAAACGGTATTTGAAAACGCGGACAAGCTGGGCGTCGACCTCAAAGCGGTTGACACGGTTGTCATTTCGCACGGGCATTACGACCACGGCGGCGCGCTGCGGCAGTTTTTGGAGCTGAACCAAACCGCGAAGGTCTATATCCAGCGCACGGCGTTTTTGCCGCACTATTCGAAAGTGCTGCTCGCGAAGATCGATATCGGGCTTGACAAAAAGCTGATGGCGCATCCGCAGCTTGTGCTGCTGGACGGCGACTGTGTGATCGACGAAGAACTGTCGCTGTTTGTGTCCCATGTACCCGACACGTTTCGCTCCGAAGCGAACGCGTCGCTGCTTTCCAAAGACGGGCCGGATGATTTTCGCCACGAGCAAAATCTATTGATCCGCGAAGACAGCGACGTGCTGTTTATGGGCTGCGCCCACAGCGGCGTTTTGAGCATATTGCAAAGCGTGCCGGACGTGCGGCCGAAGGTGTGTATCGGCGGATTTCATATCTACAACCCGGCAAAGCGCAAAACCGTGTCGCAATCGCAACTGGAAACGCTGGCGGACGCGCTCGGCGCCTATGAAGACATCCGGTTTTACACCTGCCACTGTACCGGCAAAAAGGGCTACGACTTTTTACATGAACGGCACGCAAACGTCATGTACATCCGCTGCGGCACGCAGTTGGAATTGTAAACGCACAGAAAAGGATCCACCCGCAAACGCAGGTGGATCCTTGTTTTATGCGGACAGTCTGTTTACAGTGTGACGGTTTTCTTGACGCTCGGGCTGTAGCCGCTGTAGCCGGAATCGCTGCCGAACTGGTTGGTAAACGTCGAAATGCCGATATTGACGCTCTTTCCTTTGGCGTTGCCCTTTGCGTTGGCGTTGACAGTAAAGGTTTTGCCGGTGCCTTTGACCCAGTGCGGATAGCCGTTGCGGTCGACGCCGGTCACTTTGATGCCCTGCATGCCCTTCGGCGCGCGCTTGAGCGTGATGGTGAGCTTATAAGTCGTCACCGTCACATCATAGGCCGGATGCCAGTCGCCGTCGGATTCCCAATAGCCGTTCACATGGATCTTACCGACCTTGGCGCCGCTCACTTTCACGGACTGGATCTCCGGCGCAGCGGCTATGGCCGTGCGGATCCAGATGCGGTTGCTGTAGCCGCTCTTGCTTGTCACGACCGTCTTTTTGTCGGCGGCGGAAACCGCTTTGACATAGTTGATACACTTGATCTCATAAAGCGTGTTCGCTTTCAGCTTGGAAAGCTTCATCGTCTTGCCGGCGGCAAACGTCTTTTTCGCGAACTTTTTGGTTCCGTCCACACGGTAATAAACGATGGTGCCGGAGCCTTTTGCATCTTTGCTTGTTGTCTTGTATCCCTTGCCGACGGTAATGGTGCTGCCGGTTGCTGCAATCGCATTGCGGTCGATCTTGGGCGCATTGGGTACTTTTTGGAAATAGAGGGTATGTTTGCGGCCGAGATAGATCAGTTTGTCGGCGTATTCGCTGTATTCATTCCCCTTTGCAACGCTGCTGTACTGGGCAACGGGATTGCCGTAGCCGGTGACGGAAAACTGAAGATAGTTGGCGCCGTCGAACATCTTTGTCAGGTCGATGGTGTACGACCGGGTGCCCTCATGCTGGCTGATGCCGAGACCGGAGGAAAGACCGTTCCAGTTGAGATAGAAGCATTCAAACAAAGCGCCCGTCTTGTTTTTCATCGTCACGTTCAGCGTCGCCTTTTCCGCGCTCACTGCGGTGATCTGGACGGTCAGGGTATACAGGCCGTTGTCCCACGTGACCTTTTCGCCCTTGACCAGCTTGACCTTGTCATACTTGGTGCTGGTCTCTTTGGTCGGCGTTTTGTAGCCGGCCATCACAGCTTCCCATTCGGCACGCTTGAGACCTGTGGGGTTGGTGTATTTTACTGTAGCAGGTGCGCTCAGCGGGCCTTCGTTGTGGTTCCAGTCGTAGGGCTGCACACAAATATAGTAGGTCGTACCGTGTACAAACGCGCCTTCCTCCGGTTCATGCAGATCTCTTGCGCCGGAATCTCTGGTCACCGTCCCTGCGAGGAGCCAGTTTGTCTTGTCGGTGGAATAAAGGATATTGTAGCCGAGTACGTCTTTGTTTGCCGGGAACTGCGGCACATCCCACTTGACGCCGATCATGCCTTCGCCGGTGGTGATCTGCACATTCTGTACCGTTGGCAGATCGGCCGCGAAGACTAACACAGGTGCGCAGGACAGCAGCATCAGCACTGCCAGGGTTAGGGCAAACAGTCTTTTTGTTTTCATACGAATTCTCCCTTTCTCATTTTATTTTTTTGCGGCGCCGCGCGCCGCAGGGGTCTCTTGCTTGTCTCCGCTCAAAACTTGCCGCCACCTCCGCCGTGGCTGTAGCCGGAGGAGGACGTGTGGTGGCCGCCGGAGGAGGACGAGGAGCCGGACGAGGAGGAGCTGCTTTCGCTCACGCGGCGTGTGCGGTTGACCACAGAGGAGCGGAACTTGTCGTAGCCCTCGCCGTATTGCACCGCGCCGACGAGATAGGCGCCGGCCTCGCGTTTTTGCTGTACAGAAGCCACATAGTGCTGTTTCATATACCAGGTCACGATCCCGGCAACGATCAGACCGAGCAAGAGCGACAGCCCGACGCCGATCACCTTGTTGCGCCAGTCCTGATAGCGGTGACGGGGGGAGTACGGCTCGCCGGCCTGCGCCTCGCGTACAAAGTCCGCCACCATGTCG
>CACWJV010000059.1 GCA_902761265.1 Oscillospiraceae bacterium
GTCGGTATCGCCTGTCATGAAGCCGGCCACGCCGCCCAGCATGCGGAAAGCTATAAGCCTATCGCTGTGCGCAACGCCATTTTGCCGGTAGCGAACATCGGCTCTTCGTCTGGCCTTTGGATCGCCGTGATCGGACTGATGCTCAACTGGACGATCCTTGTACAGATCGGTATCATCCTCTATGCGTTTGTGGCGCTGTTTCAGCTTGTGACGCTGCCGGTGGAATTCAACGCCAGCTCCCGTGCGCTCAAGGTGATCGACGAAACGCAGATGCTGCAGGGCGAAGAATACCAAGGCGCCCGCAAGGTGCTTTCTGCCGCCGCCATGACCTATGTCGCCGCGCTGCTCGTTTCCATCATGTCGCTGCTGCGTCTGATTTTGCGCGCACGCAGCAATAACCGCAGATGATGGAACAGTCGCCGCGTATGGCCGCGTTTTCTTTGCTGATGCAGCAGCAAAAAAGCGGCAGCTTTTCGAATTTGTTACTGGAAAAAAGCGACCGGATGCAGGCTTTCGACGCCCGAGACCGCGCCTTTATTACGGCGCTGTTTTACGGTGTGATCGAACGGCTGCTGACGCTTGATTATAATTTATCGCTGTATTTGCAAAAGCCGCTCAAGAAGCTGCAGCCGGAAGCGCTGTGTCTGTTGCGCCTTGGTGCCTATCAGCTATTGTTTTTGCAATCGGTGCCAGCTGCCGCAGCTGTTAATGAGACGGTGAAGCTGGCCAACAAAAAGTGCCGCTATGCAGCGGGTTTGATCAATGCCGTTTTGCGTAAAGTCGCGCAGAACGGTCTTTGCCTGCCTGATGAGGGCGACAAACTGTCTTTTCTTTCCGTTAAGTATTCCTGTCCTGCCTGGCTCATAGACCGCTGGCTTACCTGCTACGGCGAAGAAAACACCATCGGGATATTGGAAACTTCCCCGCAGCCCGCCGGACTGACGATTCGCGTCAATACGGTAAAAACGTCCGTTGAAGCGCTCCGGCAGCAGTTGCGCAACGAGGGTGTGGAAAGTGAACCGCTCTCCGTTTCGGATGCGCTGGTGCTTCAAAAGCTGCCCTGTGCACTCGATCAATTGCCGTCGTTCCGGAAGGGTCTGTTTCATGTGCAGGATACAGCGAGTATGCTTTGTGCGCTTGCTGTGGATGCAAAACCCGGCCACACGGTCTACGACCTTTGTGCTTCGCCGGGAGGCAAGAGTTTTACGATTGCCGAAACGATGAATAACAGCGGATCGGTTCATGCTTTTGATCTTTATGAAAAACGTGTCGGCTTGATCGCGGACGGTGCAAAACGGCTTGGTTTGTCCTGTGTTACGGCAAAACCGGCGGACGCTTCGGTGTTTGATCCGCTGCGTCCGAAGGCCGACCGCGTGCTGTGTGATGTGCCTTGTTCCGGCCTCGGCATCCTGCGGCAAAAGCCGGAGGTTAAATACAAGGATCCGGCGTCGCTGCATCGGTTGCCCGAGATTCAAAAAGCAATCCTCGATTGCGGCGCGCAGTATGTCAAAGACGGCGGGCGGCTGGTCTATTCCACCTGTGCGCTGGATCCGGATGAAAACGAACGGGTCTGTGAATCGTTTTTGCTGTCGCATCCCTCGTTTGCACCTGTGCCGCCACTGCCGGATCTTTCCACCGACTGCTTTTTAACGCTGATGCCGCATAAGATGGACTGTGACGGCTTTTTCATCGCCGCATTTCAAAAAGGGGAACACCATGACTGATCTTCTCTCAATGTCAAAGCCCGAGCTGGAAGCGCTAATGGAACAGCTCGGTGAAAAACGCTTTGCCGCGTCGCAACTGTTTTCCTGGCTGCATAAGCAGCGTGTGTCGTCCTTTGATGAGATGACCAATCTTTCTAAGACATTGCGCGAAAAATTGAAAAAAAATTATAACATTTCCACCTGTGCTATTGCAAAAAAGCTCGTTTCAGTGTATGATGAAACAGTTAAGTATTTATTTACACTTTCGGACGGCGAACAGATCGAATCGGTCGTGATGAAATATAAATACGGCTATACGATCTGCGTTTCCAGTCAGATCGGATGCAAAATGGGCTGTACGTTTTGCGCCTCAGGAATTGCCGGGTTTGTACGCCATCTGCTGCCGGGAGAAATTTTGGCGCAGGTCTATACCGCCGCGCGCGACCTCGATGTGCGCATCAGCCATATCGTGATGATGGGTGTCGGCGAACCGCTGGATAATTTCGACAATGTGCTGCGCTTTCTGCAACTCGTCACAAACGAAAACGGCTACGATTTGAGCATGCGCAACATTTCGCTTTCCACCTGCGGTATCGTGCCCGGCATCTACCGGCTGATGGAGGAAAAGCTGCAATTGACGCTCTCCGTGTCCCTGCATGCTCCGAATGATACTATCCGTTCCCGTACCATGCCGGTCAACCGCCGCTATCCGATCGACGAACTGCTCAAAGCCTGCCGTGCCTATACCAAACATACAAACCGCCGCATTTCTTTCGAATATGCGCTGATCGCCGGCGTCAACGACTCCGACGCATGTGCCGAAGAGCTGGCAAAACGGCTGCACGGGATGCTGTGCCATGTCAATCTGATCCCGGTCAACAGTGTGAAGGAGCGCGACTATACGCGTTCGGATACGGCACGGATCAAACAGTTTATGCATGTGCTCGAGACCCGACATATCAACGCAACGGTCCGACGTACGCTCGGCAGCGACATCAACGCCTCCTGCGGTCAACTGCGGCGCGGCGAAGGGCCGGGAAGTGAACCCAAACACGAATAGATTCAGATACTCTGCGCAATACATGAGGTGATTGCATGAAGACGCTCGGAAACTCAGATATCGGCAAGATCCGGCAAAACAACGAAGACGCGTTCCGCTTCGGCAGCTTTGACGACGGTGTAACGTGGGCGGTCGTGTGCGACGGTATGGGCGGTGCGGCCGGCGGCCAGATCGCAAGCTCCATCGCAGCGGACATGGTCGGCAAAAAGATCGAAAAATGCTACAATCGCTCTATGAGCGAAAGTTCGATCGAAAATATGCTGCTTTCCGCCATCACAACAGCCAACGTGACCGTCTATGACCGGGCCATCGCCGATGATTTTTTGAGCGGCATGGGCACGACGATTGTAGCAGCCGTGATCAAAAACGGCGTTGTTTCCATCGCGCATGTCGGTGATTCGCGCGCCTATTTGATCCACGACGGCGCTTTGCAGCTTTTGACCAAGGATCACTCGCTGGTGCAGGAGATGTTCGATAACGGACAAATTACAGAAGATGAATTTGAAAATCACCCGATTAAAAACATCATCACCCGTGCGCTTGGTGTTGCGGAGCAGGTGGAGATCGAATTCGACACGGTTGAACTGCAAAAAGGCGATGTGCTGTTCCTGTGCACCGACGGGTTGAGCGGTACGGTCTCTAAGCAGGAGATGCTCGAGATTTATCATGAGTATAGCTTTGATCAGTTCACATCCAAACTGATCGAGCGCGCAAACCGCGCCGGCGGAAAAGACAATATCACGGTTGTTGCCGTGCAAGCATAAGAAGGGGAGACAGGATCATGGAAAACTATGTCGGCAAACGGCTGGACGGACGCTATGAGATCATCGAGATTATCGGCGTTGGCGGCATGGCTGTTGTATATAAAGCATTCGACAACATTGACAACCGTATCGTCGCGGTGAAAATATTAAAGGACGAATATTTGACAAACGAGGAGTTCCGCCGCAGATTCAAAAATGAATCCAAAGCAATCGCTGTACTTTCCCATCCCAATATCGTCAAGGTCTACGACGTGAGCTACGGCGACCGTCTGCAGTATATCGTGATGGAATATGTGGAAGGGATTACACTCAAGGAATACATTGAGCAGCAGGGGATCATCGAAACGCGCGAAGCGGTCTATTTTGTCACCCAAATTTTGCGTGCACTTCAGCACGCGCACGACAAAGGCATTGTCCACCGCGACATCAAGCCGCAGAATATCATGCTGATTTCCGACGGCACGATCAAGGTCACGGACTTCGGCATCGCCCGTTTCTCCCGCAGCGAAACGAAAACAATGACCGAGACCGCGATCGGCTCCGTCCACTACATCAGCCCGGAGCAGGCCAAGGGCAGTGTGACCGATTCCAAATCGGACCTGTATTCCGTCGGCGTTGTGCTATATGAAATGCTGACCGGCAAGCTGCCGTTTACATCGGATAACGCGGTTTCCGTTGCGCTTATGCAGTTGCAAAAAGACCCTGTGCGTCCGCGCCAGATCAATCCGAACATCCCGATCGGTCTCGAGCAGATCATTATGCGCGCGATGCAAAAGAATCCGTTTGACCGCTATCAGTCTGCGTCTGAAATGCTCGTGGACATCGACGAATACAAGCGCAACCCCAACGTTAAGTTTGACTATTCCTATTTTGTCGACCGCCAGCCCACTAAATTCATCCCGACGCAGCAGGTGCGCGAGGATACATACCAGACCCAGTTGCAATCTCAGCCGCAGCCGAGACCTGCACAGCCCCAATCGCAGCGCCAGCGCGCACAGGCAGCCGCCGAAAACGCATTGGAAATGGAAAAGAAAAAGCGCCGCAAGGCAGTCGGCATTTTGCTCGGCGTGCTTGCCGCAGTCATTGTCTTGGCGTTTGTGGTTTGGAAATTTGTCCTGCCCGATAAGAATACGGTGGAAGTGCCGAATCTGGTCGCGCTGAATTTCCAAAACGATGTCATGAATAATGACGATTATAAAGATTTCCGCTTCCTTTGTGAAACGGATGAACACAGTACAGCCGAAGCCGGTACCATCGTTTCGCAGGATCCGGAAAAGGGCCGTATCGAACGCGGCGGTACGATCACGCTGTATATCGCCTCCGGCGAAGAAGAAATCCGTGTGCCTGATGTTTACGGCTATGATTATCCGTATGCTTCCACCATATTGAAAGCCGCGAATTTCGAAGTGAAGATTGAAAAAGAAGTGAACAACAACCGCACGGCAGGCACTGTGCTGCGTACATCTCCAGCCCGCGACGAAAAGGTGGAAGAGGGCGCAACGATCACAGTTTATGTTGCGACCGCCGGTGAACAGGATCCGGTGGAAGTGCCGAATCTGGTCGGTCTTACTGTGAATGAAGCGAAGGAAAAACTGGAAGACGCCGGACTGGAGCTTGACAATTCCCGCACGGAATACCGCGCAAGCTCACAGGAACGCGGCACGATCATCGGTCATGAATCGCTCGGCGAAAAAGTGCTCCCGGGCACTAAGATCGCCGTTTATGTGAGCACCGGCAATATGCCGACCAGAGCCACAACAACGGAATCTACGACCGAATCCACCACTTCGTCCAGCACGTCCGAATCCTCCACCCAGAATTCCACGCAGGCAACAACACAGGACACGACTACATCCCCGACTACGACAGAAGCACCTTCGACGGCTGCACCGACTACCACGACAACACAGCCGACCACAACGGACGGCCCGGTTATGGAATTTGATTGATATGACAACACAGTATCAAGGCAGAATTATGAAAGGCATCGGCGGTTTCTACTATGTAGAGACCGCTGCCGGTCTTTTTGAGTGCAAAGCCAAGGGACGGTTTCGCAAAGAAAAACTGACGCCGCTTGCCGGTGATCTGGTTTCCATCACCGTCCGTGACGATCAGGAAAACACCATCGACGAGATCCGGCCGCGTAAAAACGCCCTCAAGCGTCCACCGGTTGCGAATGTGGATCGTCTGTTTCTGGTTATCTCCGCAGTGCAGCCGCTGCCGCGTCCGCTCGTGATCGACAAGCTGACCTGCATCGCTGAAAAAAATGAGATCGAGCCGGTGCTCATTTTTTCAAAAACAGATCTCGCGCCGATCGAAGAATGGCGGCAAATCTATGCCACCACAGGTTACACAATGCTGGAAAACACGCAGCTTGATGCGATCCGTGCGCTGATCAGCGGCAAGGTTTGTGCTTTTACAGGAAATTCGGGCGTCGGTAAATCCACGCTCATCAATGCGCTCGCTCCCTCGCTAGACCTTTCGACTAACGAGATCTCCGAAAAACTTGGCCGCGGCAGGCATACAACGCGGCAGGCAGAGATCTTCCATGTGGCGGACGGTCTTGTCATCGATACCGCCGGCTTTTCGTCGCTCGATCTGCTGCAGACGGAAGTGATCCAAAAAGATGAGCTTGCAGCCTGTTTTCCGGAATTTCGAGATCATCTGCTCGACTGCCGCTTTTCCACCTGTTCCCACACCTGCGAAAAAGGCTGCGCCATCTGTGCGCTGGTTGAACGCGGCGAGATTTCGCCGTCCCGCCATAAAAGCTACTGTACGTTGTACGAAGAAGCCAAATCCATCAAACCCTGGGAGCTTTAAACGAAGCACGCGTTTTTCTTTTGCGCATAGAATGAGGTGTACCGCGATAGCGGATAACCAAGCAAAAGGAGATGATCACGTGTTTCGACCCGGCAAAAAAGCACCGTTGGGGTTGCTGTTTTCCGCTTTTGGCGCAGGACTGCTGCTGGCGCTGTGCTTCCCGACCAAGTTTATGCTGTTTATGCTGGCGCTTCTGCTGGTCGTACTCGGCGTGATCTCCTGTTTGCGATAAGGAGGATGCTTGTGCAAATTGTTGTGATTCGAAGCCCCAAAGCGCTGCGTGGCTTTTTGAAACTGCTGTTTAAAATCAAAGATACATAATACCTTTTGCCCTGCGGGGCAATTTCTTTCGATTTCCTGAAATTGTGAAAAACCCTTGCAGTTTATACTGAAATCGTGTAGAATAGGAACACCAATACAATTCCGGAGTGAATGTTATGGATGATATTTATTTTTCGGACAAGCCGAATCAAAATAAAAGAAAACCCAAATCAAATATCGACGAATCGTTTGAATCGGCGAAGGATACATTTTCAGGTGATCCGATGCCGGAAAAGACAAGAAAGAAATTTGTTGTGCAGATGCCTGATCATGAGCGTGACGTTGTGCTGCGCGACCGCACGCCGAAAGGCCGACCGGTGTCGAGTGAACCTGTGACGCCGAAGGTCCCGGATTATACGCCGTCAAAGACCAGTTCGTTTGACGATTCGGTTTATCTGCATCCTATGAAGACGCAGCAGCCGTCAATGCAAAACCGACCGCCGCAGCCGAAGCCGACGAATGTAAACAGTCCGCGCCCGGCTGCACAACCGCAGCAGCGCCCGGCTGTTTCGCGTCCGCAGCCGGCAAATCGCAAACGAAAAAAGAAAAAGAGCGGCGTTTCCAAGGGAAAAGTCATCGGTATACTGCTGCTTGTGCTGGTACTGCTCTTTACGGGTCTGTTTGCTTATGGCTACGCGATTCTGGGCAAAGTCAGCTATGACAAAGACTTTTCTCATGAAAACAGCTACATCGAAGCCGGCGCACTGGCTAAGAGCGCAAAAGTGCGCAATATTCTATGTATTGGCTCCGATGCGCGCAGCGAGATCGGCGGACAGCGCTCTGACACAATGGTATTGCTTTCCATCGATTCTGCCCATCATCAATTGAAGATGACGTCGTTTTTGCGCGACTGCTACGTCTATATCCCGGCAAAGGGCTATAACGCCAAACTGAATGCAGCCTTTGCCTGGGGCGGCGCCAAAATGCTGATGGATACGATCGAATACAACTTCAAGGTTGATATTGACGATTATCTGATTATCGACTTTGAAGGCTTCAAAAAGCTGATCGATCTGATGGGCGGTCTTGATGTGGACGGCGTGACGGAAGCCGAAGCGAAATATATGCGTGATGTAGTCAAGATCATCTATTGCAAGGAAGGCAAAAACCACTTCACCGGCGCAGCGTCGCTGTGGTATTGCCGTATCCGGAAACTCGATGACGATTTCCATCGTACCGAGCGCCAGCGCAAGGTGATGAACGCAATTATGAAACAGGCCCTGCGACGCAATCCGATCCAACTGATGAAGATCATCGAGCAGGTGCTGCCGATGCTGCAGACCAGTATGAGCCGTAACGATCTGCTTTCGGTCGGCGCTTCCGCCGTGTTCAACTTTATCGGCGGCAAAAAACCGCAGCATCAGGTGCCTGCCGAAAATACATGGACAGGCCAGCGCATCAACGGTCAGGATGTTTTGCGGCTCGATTTGGATCAGAACAGTCAGCTTCTCAAGCAGTTTTTGTATTCCTGAACGACATACACACCCGGCGCCCTGTCGGGTGTGTTTTCTTGCAATTTGTCTGTCTCTTGCATTTCAACATCTGATTATGGTATACTACGATCAAAGACGAGAGGAGGGAACGTCATGTCTCAGCCAGACGCGCCGCGCCAGTTGTATGTACAGACCGTGAAAAGTATTCTGCAGTATAACGCCGTGCGCAATCCCGGCGCCACTGCGTTTTTGCTGCGTGACGACAACGGCGAAAAGGTGCGCGTGTCATACCGTAAACTCCTTAATACCGTCAACCGCCTCGGTACTTCTCTGCTGCGGCGCAATCTCGGCGGCGCACATATTGCCGTCATCGGCAAAAACAGTGCGAATTGGAGCTATGCTTTCCTTGCTGTACTTTGCGGCGCGGGCGTTGCGGTGCCGATCGACCGGGAAATGACGGCGGAAAGCATGCTGCATGTGATCCGTTTCGCTTCTGTAAAAGCAGTATTTGCGGACGCTGCCGCATTGAAAAAGCTTAAAAGCGTTGAAAAAAAGCTTCCGAAAAAACTGCAGATTTTTTCCCTTGAACTGTCTGCCGAAGGCTTGCCGACGGTCAGCGAGCTGCTCATAGAAGGGGAAAGCTGTATTGATGAAGGCGACGACAGCTATATGCATCGCGCCATCGAACCGGAAGCACTGGCGTTGCTGCTCTTTACATCGGGCACAACCGACAATGCCAAAGCCGTCATGCTCTCCAACGCAAATCTTTGCTCTGATCTGATGCTCGTTTCCCGTCGCGTCCGTCTGTCAGCGCAGGACTCCACGCTTTGTGTGCTGCCGATGCATCACGCCTATCAGATGATCAGTATGCTGATGATGCTGTATGTCGGCGGTTCAGTCAGCTTTTGTCCGGGATTGCGCTATGTTTCCCGCGACCTTTCGTTCTATTCACCTACAGTATTTGTGACGGTGCCGCTGATGCTGGAAAAAATGCACGCTAAGATCTTCGCGGAGTTGTCTAAGCAAAGCGGTATCAAGCGCGTGTTTGCAACCGGGCGACTCTCGAGCTTGCTGGAACGTTTCGACTGGTCTGATTTTCGTAAATTTGTATTCAAGCTGATCCACAAGGCTTTCGGCGGCCGGCTGCGTATGATTATCTGCGGCGCCGCAGCGCTCAATCCCGATATCGCACGCGACTTTGCGTCGTTCGGTCTGCCGGTTGTGATCGGCTACGGCCTGACCGAGTGCAGTCCGATTGTGATGTGCAACACGCCGGACCATGCATTGCCGGACGGCGTCGGTCAGCCGCTGGATGAAGTCACGGTCGTTGTCGATCATATCAATGAAGACGGATCAGGAGAGCTTTGTGTCAAAGGGCCGGTCGTCATGCTGGGCTATTACAAAAATAAAAAGGCGACCGCCGCGGCTATGCGCGACGGCTGGTTCCATACGGGCGACCTCGGTTTCTGCGATGAAAACGGCAATTATCACATCACCGGACGCACCAAGAATGTTATCGTGACAAAGGGCGGCAAAAATATCTATCCGGAGGAACTGGAAGCATATCTTAACAATGATCCGGTTGTTTTGGAATCGCTGATTTTCGGCGATGAACAGGACGGCGACGAGACCGTTGCCGTGCAGTTGGTCCCCGATGAAGAGGCGATCAAGGAAAAGATCGGCAAAAAAGAACTGTCCAGCGACGACGTGAAAAATGCAGTCCATGACGTGGTGGGGCGCATCAACCGGCTGTTGCCGAGTTATAAAACGATCCGCCGGGTGTTGATCCGCAAAGAGAAACTCGAACGCGGCGGCACACAGAAAATCAAACGAAAAAAAGAATCCGATCTCCCGGGTTCCGATGAAGAAATAAAGCCGGAACAAACGGGCAAATAGACGGCTGCCTTCTGGCGGCTGTTTTTTTGTTTTCTGACTCTGCGCATTGTATACAAAAACTTCGTGAAAATCAGTGGATTTTATACAAACGATCTGTAGACTTTTTCCATTGGTTATAGTATAATATGCACAGCGATCAACCGTTTTCATTGTACTAATTGACGGTGAATCGCAGAAAGGTGTGCATATCATGAAAATCATTAACACCGAACACTTTGCCATTCAGCGTAAA
>CACWJV010000060.1 GCA_902761265.1 Oscillospiraceae bacterium
TTTTGGTTCGTTTGGTTCGGCCAGCAGCGCGTAGCGGAACACGTCTTCGAGCCGGTCAACCGGCAAAAATGCCACATGCTCCTTGACGACAGGGTCAACCTCCCACAGGTCGCTTTCGTTTTCCAGCGGGATCAGCACCTCGGTGATGCCGTGTTTATAGGCGGCCATGCTCTTTTCTTTCAGCCCGCCGATCGCCATCACACGGCCGGTCAGCGAGATTTCGCCGGTCATGGCCACGTCTTTGCGCACCGGGCGGCCGGTCAGCGCAGAAAGCAGCGCCGTTGCCATAGTGACACCGGCGGACGGACCGTCCTTGGGCACCGCGCCCTGCGGCACATGGATATGGATATCGCGCTCTTTGAACACACGCGGATCAATCTTGTAGCGGGCCGCCACGGCGCGCACATAGCTATGGGCGGCTTTGGCGGATTCTTTCATCACATCGCCGAGCGAACCGGTCAGCTCGAGTTTGCCGCTGCCGTCCATCGTGACGGCCTCCACCTGCAGCAGTTCGCCGCCAACGCTCGTCCACGCGAGTCCGTTGACGACGCCGACAAGGTCCGTCTTCGGCAGCAGATCGTCTTTGAATTTCACCGGACCGAGCATCTCTTCGAGCAACGCGCGGTTCACTGTGAGACTCGCCTTTTTTTCGCGCAGCAGCCGGACAGCGCTTTTGCGGCATACGGTCGCAAGAAGCTGTTCGAGCCGCCGGACACCCGCTTCCCGTGTGTAGCCGGAGATCAAAAGCTGCAGCACGTCGTCGCGCACGCGCACCTTCGCAGCCGTCAAACCGTGCAGATGCAGTTGCTTTTTCAGCAGATGCTGCTTTGCGATCATAAACTTTTCCTGTGCGGTGTATGACGGCAGTTCGATAACCTCCATCCGGTCATACAGCGGCGCCGGGATCGTGGACGCGTCGTTGGCTGTGGTGATAAACAGCACGCGGCTCAAATCGAGCGGGAACTCGAGAAAATGATCGCGGAAGGTGTTGTTTTGTTCGGGATCCAGCGCTTCGAGCAGCGCGGAGGACGGATCGCCTTTGTAGTCGGCACCGAGTTTGTCCACTTCGTCGAGCAGCATGATCGGGTTCATCGACCCGGCTTGGGTCAAAGAGGAGACGATTCGGCCCGGCATCGCGCCGATATAGGTTTTGCGGTGGCCGCGGATCTCGGCTTCGTCGCGCACACCGCCGAGCGACATGCGCACATATTTGCGGCCCATCGCTTCGGCCACAGAACGCACGATCGACGTTTTGCCAACACCCGGCGGGCCGACCAGACAGATGATCTGGGCGCGCGTTTTGTCGGTCATGGCGCGCACGGCGAGCATTTCGAGAAAACGCTCCTTGATCTTGTACATGCCGTAATGGTCGCGGTCAAGAATCGCCTTTGCGCGGTCGAGATCGAGCCGGTCTTCGGTATACCGGTGCCACGGCAGATCGAGACAGGTGTCAAGATAGGTGCGGATCACATTGGCGTCGGGCGACGTGCCCTGCATTTTACCGAGGCGGCTGCATTCCTTGAGCAGCTTTTCTTCGATTGACGATTCAAGCTTTAGCGCAAGGATTTTTTCACGGTAGGTCTGCGCTTCGCTGACGCCGTCTTCGGTGTCGCCCAGCTCGTCGGAAATGACCTTGAGCTGTTCGCGCAGATAGTATTCGTGCTGGTTTTGGTCCATCGAATCCTGCACCTTCTGATCGATCTGATCTTCGATGCGGTAGATGGTCATTTCGTGGCTCAAAATCGCGCACAGCAGCTCCAGCCGTTTGATCGGGTTGAGCTCCTCAAGCACGCGCTGGCGGTCTTCATAACCGGAAAGCGCGTTGCCGGCGATGAAATCGGCAAGATGGCCGGGATCCTGGCTGAGATAGACCTCGAGCGCCACGTCCGGCGCTTTCTTTTCCGTCAACTCCACATATTCTTCGAAGATGTCCTTCGTCTTGCGGATCAGCGCGTCCACATAGTCGGCGTTGGCGGCGCGCAGCGACGTGCTGCGGCGCTCTTTGACGTCGCTGACAAGATAGGCGTTGCCCTTGACAAAGTCGGTGATGACGGCACGCGACAAGCCCTCCACGATAACGCGGACGTTTTTGTTGTCAGGCGACTGCACCAGTTGCTTGACAGACGCGATGACGCCCATTTCGTAGAGGTCGTCGCGGTCGGGATCTTCCACCGCCACGCTGCGCTGCGTAACCAGAAACACGCGCTGGCCGTCGCGGACGGCGGCCTGGATCGCCTGGATCGACTTGTCGCGTCCCACCTCGAAATGCAACCGCATACCGGGGAACACAACCATGCCGCGCAAAGCGACTGTCGGAAGGGATTTATAGATGAGATGTACTGCCATAAGAAACTCCTGTTCTTGAGAACCGCCGTGCGTATGACACAGCGTGTGTTTTTAATATCGAGTATTATACTATATTTTCAATACAAAATCAACCGTTCCCAAGGGAATTTCACAATCGGACGCCGCATATAATCTGGAAAGATGAAAAACGGAGTTGATCAAATGGTTATCCGATTTGGAAAGATCCATCTGCTGTCGGGGCTGGTGCTGTTTTGCGGGGTACTGCTGTTGTTCGCAATCCGCGCCGACCCGACAAAGCAGGCGCTCTCTCCGGTACAATCGCGCACGCTGCCGGTTGTGATGTATCACCATGTGCTGCGCGATCCGCGCCGCGCCGGGAAATATGTGCTGCCGGAAGAAACACTGCGTGAGGATCTCGCTTATCTGCAGCAATGCGGCTATACGAGCGTGACGGTCGGCGACGTGCTGGCGTTTGTGAAAGGGAAAAAGGAGCTGCCCGAAAAGATCGTGATGCTTACCTTCGACGACGGCTATCAAAGCATGGAGACCTATGTGCTGCCGCTGCTGCAGGCGTACCGGATGAAAGCCGTGCTCTCCGTTGTCGGGCAGTTTGCGCAAAGCTATACCGATTCCGGCGACACGAACGTCGGCTATGCCTGTCTGTCCTGGAATGCGCTGCGGCGGCTTTCCGACAGCGGCTGCTTCGAATTGCAAAACCACACCTACGATCTGCACAAAAACGGCGCCGCCGGCCGCAAAGGATTGGCGCAAAAGCGCGGCGAATCGCTCGACGCCTATCGCGCGATGCTGACGGAGGATCTGATGAAAAACCAAAACGCGATCCGGCAATTCACCGGACAGACGCCCGCGGCGCTGACCTATCCCTTCGGTGCGTGCAGCGACAGCACGCCGCAGATTGCGAAAGACTGCGGCTTTCAGGCGATTTTGACCTGTGCGCAAACGGTCAACACTATCACGCAGGGCGACGCGGACAGCTTGTTTGCGCTTGGCCGGTTCAACCGCGCAGCGGGCGAAGACAGCGCGGCGTTTTTTCAAAAGCTCGGCATATCTCAGGCAAACAACGGGACTTGACAAAACGCAGATCAGCGGCTATAATATGAAAATGAATTTCAGTTTCATATCAAAGGAGGCAAGGATCTTGCCTAATCAGGAATACAACACAAAACAAAAGGACTGCGTGCTGCGGTGTTTGCGCGAAAACGCCGACCGCGCGCTGACGATCGATGAGCTGACCCAGCTACTGCATCTGCAGGGCGAACCGGTCGGTAAAACGACCGTCTACCGCCGGGTGGACAAGCTGGTGCAAAACGGCGATGTACGCAAATTTACCGCCGAGCGCGGCCAAAGCGCCACGTTTCAACTGATGGAGCACCACCACAACTGCGAAGATCATCTGCATCTCAAATGTGTGCGCTGCGGCAAATTTATCCACCTCGAATGCGACGTGATGACCGGTGTGAACGAACACATCCTCGAACACCACGGGTTTCGGATAGACAACACAAAATCGCTGCTGTTCGGCCTTTGCAGCGACTGCATGGAACAGGAGGCGCGCCATGGCACTGATTGACTGCAAACAGGTGTCGCTCGGGTATGAAAACCGGATTGTGGCGCAGGATATCAATTTTCAGGTCAACAGGGGCGATCTGCTGTGCATCGTTGGCGAAAACGGCAGCGGCAAGAGTACGCTGATGAAAGCGATTTTAGGGCTCAAAGACACGGAAAGCGGCCATCTGCACTACGGCGACGGGCTGACCGCCAAGCAGGTCGGCTATCTGCCGCAGCAGACCACGGCGCAGCGCGATTTTCCGGCGAGTGTATTTGAGGTCGTGCTCTCGGGCTGTTTGTCGTCGAAAAAGCACAGCATCTTTTACAACAAAGCGCTGCGGCAGCGGGCAACCGACAGTTTGCAAAAGCTGGACATGCTCCCCTACCGGAATCGCTGCTACCGCGAGCTTTCGGGGGGCCAGCAGCAGCGGGTGTTGCTGGCGCGCGCGCTGTGTGCCACAACGACGCTTTTGGTGCTGGACGAGCCGGTCTCCGGGCTCGATCCGCTGGCGACGGCCGATTTTTACAAGCTGATCCGCCGCATCAACCGCGACTACGGCATCACGGTCATCATGGTGTCGCATGATCTGCAGGATGCGCTTTCGCTCGCGACGCATATTTTACACATGAAGCAAAGCGGCGCGTTTTTCGGCACAAAGCAGGACTATCTGCAAAGTGACATCTACCGCGCGTTTACGGGAGGTGGCGATCATGCTTGACACGCTCTCGTTCCTGTTTTCCCACGCGTTTATGCTGCGTGCGCTTGTGGTAGGCGGTCTGATCTCGCTGTGCTGTGCGCTGCTGGGTGTGAGTCTGGTGCTCAAACGGTTTTCCATGATCGGCGACGGTCTTTCCCACGTCGGGTTCGGTGCGCTCGCCATCGCCTGCGCGGCCAACATTACGCCGCTGTACTTTTCGATTCCGATCGTCATCCTCGCGGCCTTTGCGCTTTTGGCGATGAACGAAAAAGGCAAGCTCAAAGGCGACGCGGCGATCGCCCTCATCTCCACCGGCGCGCTGGCGGTCGGCGTGATGGTCACGTCGATGACCACAGGTATGAACGTGGATATCTACAACTATATGTTCGGCTCCATCCTTGCCATGAGCCGTTCGGACGTGGTGCTGTCCGTGGTGCTGTCGGTGGCGGTGATCGCACTGTTCTGCGTGTTCTATGACGAGATCTTCGCCGTCACGTTTGACGAAAGCTTCGCCAAAGCGACCGGTACGAAAGTAGGCGCCTACAATATGCTGCTCGCGGCGCTGACGGCGGTCACAATTGTGGTCGGGATGCGGATGATGGGTGCGCTGCTGATTTCAAGCCTCATCATATTCCCCACGGTCACGTCCATGCGGGTTTGCAAAAGCTTTCGCCGTGTGATCGGCATGAGCGTGGGTGTGTCGCTCGTCTGCTTTTTTGTCGGGCTGCTCGTTTCGGTCCGGTTTGAAGCACCGACCGGCGCGTCCGTAGTCTGTGTCAACATCGCGTGTCTGGCGTTTTTCAGCCTGTTTGGGGCGGTGCTGAACCTGCGGGAAAAGAACCGGCTCTTCCGCTACAAAAAGGTGCTGGCCGCCGGTTTGGCGCTTGTGCTGCTGTGCGGCGTCACAGTGCCGTTTTTCGGCGGCAAGGATCCGCTGCCGGCGCACAAGCCGCAGGTGGTTGCCACAGGCTTTGCACCGTATGACTTTGCGCGGCAGATTGCCGGCGATTGCGCCGACGTTACCATGCTGCTCAAGCCCGGCGAAGAAAGCCATACCTTTGAGCCAACGCCGCAGGACATTGCCCTCATCCAGCAAAGCGACGTCTTTGTCTATGGCGGCGGCGAAAGCGACACATGGGTGGACAGCATTCTGGAATCGCTGCGCGGCGGCAAAACCCGCATCGTGCGCATGATGGACTGTGTGGAGCTGCAGCACGAGCAACTGCTTGACGGGATGCAGCCGGAAGACGAAGAAGCCGAAGCGGAGGAAACCGAATACGACGAGCATGTGTGGACCAGCGTGCGCAACGCGATGCTGATTTGCGACGCGGTCTGCCGGGCGCTGAGCGAAGCGGACCCGGCAAACGCGGACGTCTATCGCAACCATAAAACCGACTATCAATCGCAGCTTTCGGCGGTTGACAGCGCGTTTCGCCAAACCGCCGAACAGGCGCAGGGCAAGACGTTTTTGGTCGGCGACCGGTTCCCGTTTTTATATTTGCAAAAGGAATACGGCTTTTCGTTTGCCGCTGCGTTTCCCGGCTGTGCGGCCGAGACCGAAGCGAACCCGGCAACGATTGGCTATTTGATCCGCAAGGCGCAAAGCGAAAAGATCAAAACCGTTTTCAAGGTCGATCTCAGCCCGGGCAATGTGGCGCAGACCATCGCCGACGCGATAAACGCAAAAGTCGATACGCTCTGGTCGTGCCACGTGATCTCCGCCGCAGATTTTCAAAACGGCGAAACCTATCTGTCGCTGATGCAGCGCAATCTGCGCGCGCTGCAAAACGCGTAAGACAGATTGCATATTCCGCATTTTCATGCTATAATGAACCGAAAACTCACGGGAGGTGTCGTATGCGCATGCTGCGTTTACTGGAGATCGGACTGGAGGCGTCGAGCACGACGAATCCGCTGCTCAACGAAGAGGGGCAATTTGTAAAGCCGGAGGAAGCGGTGCGGAATTTTGCGTCGCTGTGGAAGGAATGGGCGCTTTGGGACAAGCTGCTCGACAATTTGCCGAAGATTATTTTGGCGGTTGTCGTGCTGGTGCTCGGCTTTTTGCTGGCAAGCCTTGTGTCAAAGATCCTGTGCAAAGCAATGAAGCGCCGCAAGGTCGATTTCGCGGTCTACAACTTCATTGCCAAAATCACGCGCTTCGTGATCCGGATCACGTTTATCCTGATCGCGCTTTCGATGTTTATCAAGATCAATTCTCTCATCGCCGCCCTGTCCGCCGCCGGCGTTGCTATCGGCCTCGGCTTGCAGGACAGCGTATCGCAATTTGCGTCGGGCGTACAAATATTGATTAACCATCCGTTCAAAGCCGGCGACTATGTGGAGATCGGCGGCGAAGGCGGGTTTGTGTCGGAGATCGGGTTTATGACGACCATTATCACGTCCTATGACAACAAGCGGATCATCATTCCGAATTCCGATATTACGAAAAACCGCATCGTCAACTTTTCCGCCGAAAAAACGCGCCGTGTGGATCTGACGTTTTCCATCAGCTACGCCGCCGATATTGCCAAAGCGAAGGACATTGTGATGCAGACCGCGCTGCAGAACGAACAGATTTTGCGCCATCCGTTGCCGGAGGTGACGGTCGGCGCGCATTCCGCAAGCAGCATCGACCTGTTTTGCCGCGTGTGGTGCGAAACCGCCGACTATTGGACGGTATTCTTCGCCATGCAGGAAAATGTCAAACTCAACTTTGACAAAGGCGGCATCGACATCCCGTTTACCCAAGTGGATGTGCATTTAGTCGATCACAAATAATACCGTTGCGGGCGCCTGCAAAGGCGCCTGTTTTCGTTTACAAAAGAAACATTTTTTACAATCAGAGTTTGCGTCCGGTAACTTCGTCAAATTTCACGAAAATATGTCGAAAATTCGTACAGAAGTTTTATTGTCAAAAATGGTAAAACCGATTGCAATGGATTGCGGTTATCATGTATAATAAGGAAGCAAACAGATTTTTGCAGAATTGAGAAGGAAAAGAAATGGGGGCTTTCTCTTATGGCAAGTATCAAAGTATCGGAATTTACAAACATCCCGCAGGGAAAACTCGGCCTGATTGCGCTGCGCGGCAGCGAAACGCTGGCGCAGAAAATCAACGACGCGATCGTGGCCTGCCGCAAGGACTTTGAAATCGAACACGAAAACGCCATCGTCTTCGACGGCTATCACAAGGATTCCTATCTGATCAACGTGGAATTTCCGCGGTTTTCCACCGGCGAAGGCAAATGTGTGATCAACGATTCCATCCGCGGTTACGATCTATTCATCATCGCCGACTGCTTCAACTACTGCGAGACCTACACAATGTATGATCTCAAAGACAGCGCCGGCGCACCCTTGCAGGTACCTATGAGTCCCGACAACCATTTCGCCGATCTCAAGCGCATCATTTCCGCCTGCGCCGGCAAAGCCAAGCGCATCAACGTCATTATGCCGATGCTGTATGAAGGCCGGCAGCACAAGCGCTCCATGCGCGAATCGCTCGACTGCGCCGTGGCGCTCAAGGAGCTGGAAGCGATGGGCGTGGAAAATATCATCACCTTTGACGCCCACGACCCGCGTGTACAAAACGCGATCGGCATCGGCTTTGAAAGCGTCTCCCCCACTTACCAAATGATCAAGGCGCTGGCAAAGGCGGTCAACAACGATATCAAGTTCCAGCCGGAAAATACCATGATGATCTCGCCCGACGAAGGCGGCATGGGCCGGTGCGTCTATTATTCCCACGTACTCGGCATCAACCTCGGCATGTTCTATAAGCGCCGCGATTACAGCAAAGTGGTCAACGGCCGCAGCCCGATCATTGCCCACGAGTTCCTCGGCAGCGACGTGGAAGGCAAAGACGTGATCGTGGCGGACGACATGATCGCCAGCGGCGACAGCATGATCGACGTGTGCCGCCAGCTCAAAGCGCTCAAGGCGCGCCGCATCTTTGTGTTTGCCACGTTTGGTCTGTTCTCCTCCGGTGTGGAACGCTTTGACGAAGCGTATGCAGAAGGCTATTTTGACAAAATCTTCACCACCAACCTGATCTATACCCCCGACAAGCTGTTCCAGCGTGAATGGTACTATTCGGTGGATCTGTCCAAATATGTGGCGCTCATCATCAACGCGCTGAACCACGACGAAACCGTCAGCCCGTATCTGAACCCGATGAAGAAGATTCAAAGCTACCTGCAGCGGTTCCATCTGAAATAAGATAGCAAGAAAGCAAGAAGGCAAGAAACAAGAAATAAAAAGAGGCACTGCAAAACGCGGTGCCTTTTGTTCCCGGGAGGATGGCCATGCGATTGTTGTTTTCGATGGATCTCAAGGATTATGACGACTGCGACCACAGCTTTGTGCGCAACTCTGCCCGCAGCGTGATTGTGCAGAACGGAAAAATCGCCATGATTCACTCGTTGCTGTATGACTACTACAAGTTTCCCGGCGGCGGGATCGAAGCCGGCGAAGACCCGGTGGCCGCCATGATCCGTGAAACGCGGGAGGAAGCCGGGCTGGTTGTCATACCGAAAACGGTCCGTCCCTATGGCTATGTGCACCGTGCCCAGTGCAGCGACCGCGACCCGACGGAAATCTTCATTCAGGATAATTACTATTATCTTTGCGAAGCGGAAGCAACTGCCGTTGCACAGAAGCTGGACGGCTATGAAGCAAACGAGCACTATACGCTGGCATGGGTCGATCCTCAGATTGCGATTGACAAGAACCGCAACGTCAGGGACTGCCCTTATAACCGCATGATGTTTGAGCGCGAAGCACGGGTGCTGGAGTTGCTGTTGGAGGAAGGGTATTTTAAACAGATATAACAAAGAGAAAGGCTCGTTGGACACGGGTCTTTCTTTATCATTTGTCACACTTTTTCAAACCGGATGTCGCCGCAGCTGATCGTCAGATAACACGGCAGGCCTTTCGGTTCGACCTCCAGCAGTATATGCACTTCAAAAGTACCGTCCGACTGCCGGTATAACTCCTGCTGCAGATAAACAATCATCAAACCTTCATCATCTGCTTCATCTGCAATCTGCAACGCTGCATCCTGTTCCAACACTTTTGCGTTTTCAAAAACAATTCTTGTGCGCAGCATGTCGTCTTCGTCAGCTTCAAAAGCGCAGATGTCCATGAGAACCTGCGTTCCGTCCTTTTCAACAGACACCACGATGTCATCGTGAAAATCAAAGGTGTCGCGAATCTCCTGCGGAATCGCCTGCTTCTTCAGCGCTGCTTTCGCTTCGCGTTCCATCCTCGCCTTCGCTTTCAGACGGGCTTTGTCTTCTTTTTGCAACTGTTTTTTCAGCTTTTTCAGGATGCTTTCCGGCATCCGTTCCAACGCAAGCAGGCGCAAATCAACCTGTTCCGTCACCCAAGCGGGAAATGCCATCAAAGGGTGTTCCAAGTTTTCCTGATAGTTCTTTTCAAATTCAACTGCCGCCGCAGTTGGATCGAACGGCGGCCGTGCTTCAAAAGCAGCGATTTCCTTTTGATACGCTTCCGTCTCCTTTTGATACATCTGTTCAAGCTGCTGACGGAGATGTT
>CACWJV010000061.1 GCA_902761265.1 Oscillospiraceae bacterium
ACCTACCTCGGCAATCAACTGCCCTGTGCCTTTGACGAGAGCCGCTGCTTCGGCGTATTGGCAAACATGGATTTCATTCTGATCTGCACCTATGAGGCAGACGGCAAGAACCCCGAACTGGTACTCTATAAAAAACGCTGACCAAACGTACAAAGCCCGAAACCGATTTGCGGTTTCGGGCTTTTCTTTGTACGGAATCTATCCAGTCACTCATTTTTCAGAGAAGACAAAAACATCGGCAGCACCTCCGACGCATACGCCTGCAACGAATAGTCGCCGGCACACAAACACCAGTCATACAACAGCGCACGTTCCGCCATGGCATAGAGCCGCACGATATCGTTGACACTCTTTTGCGCTGTGATTTCGCCTTTTTCCTGTCCGCGCAAAACGATCTTTCGCAGCAGCTTATAGTATACGCGGTTGCGGTCGAGTAAATGCTTTTCGCCTTTGGTGGTTAGCTGTGTGGAATACAGCCGTGTAAGCAGGTCGATATCGATACGCGTTTCGATCATACCGAACAGTTCACGGTTGAGATAGCACAGCACATCGACGGCGTGCATATCGGGGTCGATCGTGTCGCTGAGCGTCTCATACATCTCATCAAACAGATAGGCCAGCGAGCCGAGCAGCGCGTCTTTGCCGTCGAAATAGTGGTAAAACGAGCCCTTGCTCGTGCCGGATTCCGCAATGATCTCGTCCACAGTCGTGTTGTCGTAGCCCTGTTCGTAAAACAGCTTCCACGCCGCCGAGACGATCTTGCTCTTGGTTAGCTTTGATGCTTTCTTTCCCATGGCTGCCCCCTATCCGATATAGTTCATCGGGTTGACTTTCGTGCCGTTTTTCATCACTTCAAAATGCAGATGCGGCCCGGTGACGTTGCCGGTGGAGCCAATCTGACCGATCTGCTGGCCCTGTGACACACTTTGGCCCACGCGTACGGTGATCGAGCCGGGCTTCATATGGGCATAGCGCGTTTCCAAACCGTTGCCGTGGTCGATCACGACCGTGTGGCCGTAGCCGCGATAGCCGTTTTGCGCCACCGTCACGCGTCCTGCCGCCGCCGCAATCACCGGCGCGCCGGTGGAATGGCCGCCGGGTTTCACAATATCCACCCCGCCGTGGAAGCTGCGGCCGGAGATGCGTGCGCTGCGGTAGCCGAAGCCGGACGACATCGAATAGGCGCCCACCGCCGGCCAGATAAAGCCGCTGCGGCTGCGGCCGCCGGAAAGGGAGCCAAAGCTTTGATAGGGCGACTGCGTGCCGATCAGGATGATCTGCTGGACAGGCGCCGTCGTCTGCCGGACGGACACCACGGCGTCGCTGATCTGTTTGCCGTCGATATAGGTAATCATCTCAGTGGTCTGTTGTTTGCCGTTTTTGCCGGTTTGCAAAATCTTGGTCGTCCCGGCGCGCAAAAGGTCGCTTTCGCGCTGTACGGTTTCAAACGGCACCACACTGTTCCAGCGGATAAACTCCATCTCTTTGACGCGCACATAGTCCGTTTGCGGCTGGATCAACAGCTTTTGCCCGGCGGCAAGACTGTTCAGATCCACACCCGGGTTCAGCGCGCGCAGCGTGGCCGCAGAAATATCCTGCGACTTTTTGATTTTGGCGAGTGTGTCGTTCTTTTTCACTTTGTAATAGACCGCTTCGCTCTTTGGCGCACGCAGCGTACGCAGCAGCGTCAGCGGATCCCAAAGCGTCGTTTCGTCGGCGGCATACAAGCCCTGCACATAATCGATCGTTTCCACAAACGCCACCTGACGGCCGGGCTTTGCCTTCTTTTGTACGGGCTCCATCAGTCGGTGAAACGCCGACACCGCGTCGCTCTCGTTGCGCACGGCGCACAAAAACGCACCGTCAATATAGATCCCGCAAGCGGGCACGAGCGACGTTTCGGCGCCGGCAAGCATCGCTTCGCACAACTGGGCGCTGCCGGACAACGCCGACAACGGCACGCGCCGAAGCTGATAGGCCGGCGTGTCGCCCAGCGCTTCACTCAACCGGTCACCGTTTTGCGGCAGCATATCGCGCAGATCCGCAAGCGCCTGCTGCACCACATTTTCGTCCGCCGCATAGCCGACAACCGTGTCGCCCATGCGGACTTCCAGCGCCGGCGTGGTCATACGCAGACGTACCGCAGCGCCGCCGAGCACCGCCAGCGCCAGCAGCGGCAGCACCGCATTGCGGACGGTTTGCCAAAAGCTGTGCCGCAGACGAAACGACTGGTGCAAATAACGCAGATGGGCACGCACGAAGACGAAGCCGCGATTTTGTTTGTTGCGTTTGGCGCCCTCGCGCAGCATCGACAAATCGCGGTGGATGCCGACGGCGTCCTGCGCCAGTTGCCGCGGTACGGTTTTATCCGCTGCGCGGAATTTGCGCCAAAGATAGCGTACCGCTTTGCAAAAGACGATTGCGCTCGCAAACAAATAACGCCACAAAAAGACGACCGCGCTGTGCACGCGCGACACCACAAGATTGCCGAGCATACCGACAAAATAAAACGGAAACAGCTTTTGTTTATGCCGCGATACAATCAACGCGCCGTTTTCCGCCGGAGATACAATCTTCAGCGCCTCGCGGCCGTCAAAAGCCGCGTAGCGTTCGTTTGCCATTGCGTTCGTCTCCTTTCGTTCAGATTGATTTTTGCGTCACAGATCGGTGCGCAGATATTCATACAGGGTATCCGTTACCCGGAACCCGAGTTTTTCATAGATCGTTTTCGGCGTGTCCTTTGCGTCGGCGTGGAGAAATATCGTTTCGTTTGGGTGTGCCGCCGCAACCGATCGCAGCAGCGTGGTCGCAACGTACTGCTTTCGAAACGCCGTGTCAACCACCAGGCCGTCGATGCAGGTGCAGCCGTCAAAGCTGAAGCTGTAGCACGCGCCGGCGAGTGTATCGCCGAAATATGCGCCGTGATAGGTCAGTTGATTGTAAAGCCGCCGGATGTTGCGCCGGCAGAAGTCTGCGCCCCAGCTTTCGCCAAACGTGCGCACCTCCAGCGCTTCGAGTTCCTGCAATGCCGGTTTGCGCACTGTCACGGCCGGGTTGGTGTTCCACCCGTCACAGCCGCCGCACAGCACCATCGTCAGCGTCACGCTTGCCTCCATTTCGCCTTTTTCCGGCAGCGGCACGTCACCCTCGAGCTTTAAAAATCGGTTGCTGTGTGCAGTTTGAAACGCTTTTGCCGCTTCGATCTCCGCGTTTGTCGGCGGTGTGCTGCCATAGGAAAAGCAGTTGTGGTCATACTTGTCGGGCAAAAGCGGATCGCTCCATTTGGTGAGATGCGCAGAAAACGGCGTTTGCGACGCAAACAGCAGCGCAAATTGCCGTTCGGTTTCGCGGGTGCGGGCAGTGATTGCCGGATCGTTCATTCTCATATCGTCAGTTCAGCGCGGCGGCGCCGTTTTTTTGAAACAGGCGGACGACCGCGTCCTTGAGGTCTTTGTGTTCTTCCTTTTGCAGCCGCGGATCGTCGGCAATCACCTGCTGCGATGCAGCCCTTGCCTGCTGCAGCGTTTCCATATCCTGCAGCAGATCGGCAATCTGCAATTGCGGCAGCCCGTGCTGGCGGGCGCCGAAGAAATCGCCCGGGCCGCGCAACCGCAGGTCGGCGTCCGCAATCTGAAATCCGTCGTTGGTTTTACAAAGCGCTTCGAGCCGTTGGGCGGCGGTTTCGCCCTGGGCGTCGCTGATGAGGATGCAATAGGATTTTTCGCTGCCGCGCCCGACACGACCGCGCAACTGATGGAGTTGGGAAAGGCCGAAGCGTTCCGCGTTTTCCACCACCATCAGCACCGCGTTTGGCACGTCGATGCCCACTTCGATCACCGTGGTGGCCACAAGCAGTTGGATCTCGCCGGCGGCAAAGTCCGCCATCACCTGCTGCTTTTCTTTCGGTTTCATCTTGCCGTGCAGCAAACCGACGCGGTAGGCCGAAAACTCGCGTTCGCTCAGCTCTTTTGCATAGCTGACAGCGGAGAGCAGATCGGTTTCCGTCTCCTCCACCGCCGGGCAGACGATATAGGCCTGCCGGCCGGCGTCCAAAAGTTTTCGCACAAAGGCATAAACACGAGCGTGGAAGCTGCTGTCCACTGCATAGGTGCTGATCTTCTGGCGCCCTTTGGGCAGCTCGTCGATCACCGACACGTCGAGATCGCCGTAGATGATCAGCGACAGCGTGCGCGGGATCGGTGTGGCGGACATAACGAGTACATGGGGTGCGTCGCCTTTTTCGCCGAGCGTGCTGCGCTGGCGCACACCGAAGCGGTGCTGCTCGTCGGTGACAACCAGCCCGAGCGCATGAAACTGCACGTCCTCGGTCAAAAGCGCGTGGGTGCCGACAACGATCTGCGCCGTGCCGTCGGCGATATGCGCTTTGGCGATTCGTTTTTGTTTTGCCGTGAGTCCGCCGGTCAGCAGTGTGACCTGCAGCGCGTCGCCAAACAGGGTTTGCAGCGTCTGCGCGTGCTGCTTGGCAAGGATTTCGGTCGGCGCCATCATCGCGCCCTGATAACCGCTTTTCGCCATTGCCCACAGCACCGCGGCCGCCACGACCGTTTTGCCCGAACCGACGTCGCCCTGCACCAGCCGATTCATCGAGTCGCCGGTTGAAAAATCGCACAGGCAGTCATCGATGGCTTTCTTTTGTGCGCCGGTGAGTTCAAACGGCAGCCGCGCCAAAAAATCTTTGACAACGCCCGTCTGCACGCGTATGCGCGTTTTGGTGCGGTTGCGGCGCCGCAGCAGCGCCATGCCGCATTGCAGCACAAACAGCTCTTCAAAAATCAGCCGCCGCCGCGCCACCTCCATATCGTGCATCGTGGCGGGCTCGTGGATGTTTTTGAGCGCAAACAGCGCGTGGGAAAGCTGATATTGCCGCCGGATGTCCGCCGGAATCAAATCGCCGGTCTCGTCGCGGCTCCACAGCAGCAGCGCCTGATGGATGATCTGCGAAAGCTGGCGGGCGCCGAGACCCGCCGTCAGCGGATAGACCGGGTGAAACGGAACGTTACCGTCGGGGTCCTCCACGAGGGGATTGGTCATCTCCCAGGTGCCGTACTGCCTGGTGACCTTGCCATAAAACAGATAGGTCTCCCCCTCCTGCAGCCGCTGGGCAAGAAATTTGTTGTTAAAGATCGTCAGATGCATCACGTCGGCGCCGTCGGTCACAACGGTTTTGTAGATCGACATCCCCTGCCGGATCATACCGCCACTGACCGGGCAACCGACCACGCCGCGCACACAGGCGGTGTCACCCGGCTGCAGCGATGCAATCGGGGTGCATACGGAAAAATCGAGGTACGCGCGCGGATAGTAGTGCACCGCATCCCAAACGCTTTGGATGCCGAGTTTGCGCAGCAAAACGGCGCGTTTTTCACCCACGCCTTTGATATACTGCACATCCATGTCACGCGTGCGCATCGTGTGTTTCTCCTTTTCCGGTTAGTTTGACCAGGTATACAGATTGGCGAACAGATCGTTTTCGCAAACGCCGCCTTCCATCTGCAGTTCCTTGGCATAGTATAGCACGCCGCTGCGGAAGCAAAGCGGCACAAACGGCAGATCCTGCAAAAAGACCTGCGCAAAGGTGTTGGTTTCTACTGTTCCGGCCCGCCAATCGTAAAACGCTTTGGCGCTGGCGGAGTCGGGCAAAAGGCCGTAACCTGCCGCGCCCTCGGCCGAGAAGAACATCGAAAGATCCATATCCGCCGTCAGCTTTACTTCGCCGACATACAGATCATAAAGGCCGGACGCGAGCCGCTCGAGATAGCTGTTATAATCGAGCGACGACAGATTGACTTTGATCCCGCAGTCCTCAAGCTGCTGCCGGATCAGGTTTGCACAGGCAAGGCGCACCTTGTTTTCACTGTTGCAAACCAGTTCGAGCGTCACTGTTTCGTCGTCTTTGACCCGGCGGCCATCGGCGCCTACCGCATATCCCAAAAGGTCAAACAGTCCGGGCGCCGCCTGGGGATCGAACGAAACCTCCGGCATATCGGCTTCGGTCCAAAGGGGATGGAACGGTGCGTCGGCGGCTGTCGCGTAACCGTCGTAAGAAGACGACACCAGCGTCGGTTTGTCGATTGCAGCCGCAACCGCACGGCGGAACGCCGGATCCTGCAAATGGTCCCGGGTGCTGTTGAGACCCAAATAGACCATATTGAGCAACGGCACTTTCTCTTCGCCGGCAAAAATCTTTGTGCGCTCGAGCGTTGTCGGATCCACAAACAGCGCGCTCATTTCGCCGATCTGCATAAGCTGCAGTTCGTTTTCGCGCGTACTGATATCAAGCAGTTTCAGCGTTTTCAATTCCATCTCTTCCCGTGCGCTGCCGGTTTCGTTGGCGTCCAGATAAAGATCGGCATCCTTGTGATACAACCGGTAGCGGCCGGAGCCGATCGGAATTTCCGTTTTCTCTGTGCCGAATTTTACGATCGGGAAATCCAGACAGCTTTCCGCGTGGGCGTTGGCTTCCGCCAAAGTAAAGACAACCTGTTCGCCGGAAACGTCGCAGGCATCAAAGCTCGAAAGTCTCGCTTGGTAGCACGGGCTTTCCTTGGCGCATTCGAACGAACGCTGCACGTCGCGCGGTTGCAAAAAGTCGCCGGTGGTAAACTGTGCGTCGGTGCGCAGCGTCACAGTCAGGGTCAATCCGTCGTGCCGGATATCGGTTGCGAGCGACAGCACCGGCATAAAAGCTTCGTCCAGCCGTACCAGAGAATCGTACATCAGCGTGCAGATATCGCGGTTCATCGTGCTTTTGGTCTCAAACGGATTGAGCGCATCCGCCGCGGAATACGGCAGCACCACAGGATGCACGGCGGCGTCCGTTTCAGTAGCAACCGGCAGTGTGGTATCGCTTGTCCCGTCTTCTTCCGGCGGTGTCTCGGGCGTCTTTCCGCAAGCGCACAGCGCAAACACCAGCAAAAGCGCCAGCAGCAGCGCGATACATTTTTTCATCGCAGGCTCTCCTTTCTTATGTCAGCCGGATCCGCTGCGCCGAACGGCAGCGGCCGGTCTTTTCGTCGATATCAAACAAACAGCCCTCGATCGCGCACGGGCCGGTCTCTTCGGTATCAAACCGCGCAGGCAACTGCGAACGGAACTTTTCGATCACCAGCTCCTTTTTCACGCCGAGCACCGACTGCACGGCGCCGCACATACCAAGGTCGGTAATATAACCGGTGCCGCCGGGCAGCACACAGTCATCGCTGGTCTGCACATGGGTGTGCGTACCGACCACGACGGAGACTTTGCCGTCCAAAAAGAAGCCCATCGCCCGTTTTTCGCTCGTGGCTTCGGCGTGGAAATCCACCAGCACGATCCGGCAGTCGTCGAGCTCCCGCAGCGCACGCTCCACTGCGTGAAACGGGTTGTCCAGCGCGTCGAGATACATCGTACCCATCAGATTGACAACACCCACACGCACATAGCCCATATCGATCACACCGACGCCCTGTCCCGGTGCGCCGGCCGGATAGTTGCAGGGACGCAGAATCGTGTCGCTTTCGTCAAAATAATCGTAGCACTCCCGGCGACGGAATGCGTGGTTGCCGGTTGTCAAAAAATCGACGCCGCTCGACAGCAGAAACTGGGCCGACTGCGGGGTAACGCCGTTGCCTTTGGCGCTGTTTTCTGCGTTGGCAATGCACAAATCTACGCCCGCAAAGCGTTTATAGGCAGGCAGCTTTTTTCGCACAAATTCGCATCCGCACTGCGACACCACGTCGCCCAAAAACAACAAATTCACACACAACCCCTCATTTCCTGCTTTTTTGCCGACTTAAACATATTCCGATACGTCGAAATCATCGTCATCCGGATAGTAGTCCCAGCCGTCGTAGTAGCGGTCGGCCTGCTCCTGGGTGGACAGCGGAATTTCTTCGATCACTTCCGCCTTTTGTCCGGCCATCCACAGCGTCGGATCGATCCGCATCGTGTAGCCGCAGCCGGAGGGCGTGAGCCAATCGGTCGCCGCAGCTTCGGGTAATCCGAAGTTGGACAAAATCGCCATCAGCACGCCGCCGTGGGTGATGATACAGGCGTCGTCGGTGCCGGTTTTTAACAGCCCCTCCACAATCCGTGCAAAGGCGCTGCATACGCGGCGGGTAAAATCTTCGTTGCTTTCGCCGAACGGCGGCTTCACGCCTGCTTCACCGCGCAGCCAGCGGTCGAACAACGGCGACTTTTCGTGCAGTTCGGCGGCGCTTTTGCCGTCGTATTCGCCGAAATCGTATTCCGTCAACGCGTCGATCACCATCGGTTTGACCGACGGGAACAAAATCTCAGCCGTCTGCAAGCAGCGCTGCAGCGGACTGGAAAATATAAACTGCGTATCCGGATAGCTGTACTGCTGCTTCATTTCCTCCAGTTGTGCCTTTCCCTTTTCGCAAAGCGGCATATCGGTATGGCCGACATACAGTCCGTCGAGATTGCCCTGGGTCAGTCCGTGGCGCAGAATATGTAAACGAAGGGTCTTCATGGCTCCACCTCATAGTCATAATATAACAGCTTATTATACCTTTTTTTCAAAAAACTGTCAACTGTCCGCGTGACACGGAACGCCGCCGGGCAAAACGAAAACCGCCCAAAGCCTTTACGGCCTTCGGCGGTTTGATTTTGTTGTTACGGATCCACGCGCGAGCAGCGGATCGTGCAGCGGGTTCTGCCGCCGATGAAACAGGTAAACAGCGTCAGATCCCAATTGTCCTGCGCGTCGATCATTCGGTCTACCTCGGTCGGGAACAACGTTTCCCGGGTTGTGATGATATAGCGGTAGCGCACACCGTCTACGGTGGTAAAGATGACCTCTTCGCCCGGTTCAATCCAGCGCAGTCCGTTGAAATGGGAACTGTAGTTATGGGCACAGATTACCATATTGTCGTCATAATAGGTACCGGTATAGCGGCAGGGCGAGATTTTTAAATTGTCATAGCTCCAGTCCTCGAGTACCGGCAGCTTTTTGTCCAGCGCCGGAATCTCGATTGTACCGATATAGCGCCGGCCGTCAATCTCTTCGATCGCCATCTCTTCGCCGAGCGGCTGCTGGCCGGGCAAAAGTGCCTTTTTGTCGGCTTTGTTCTGTTCGATCTTCTTTGCAAGCTGCGTCTGCACCGTGTTTGCCTGCTGCTCTGCGCGCCGGGCGTCCAGCACATTGTAGCCGGCAAAGCCGATCGCACCGATTAAAAGCAATACACCAAGCACAATCAAAACCGTGCCGCGTTTCTTTTTCATCGTCAGTCCTCCCGGGCGGCTTTACGGCGGCCGAAGCCGAGGATAATCAACAGAAGCCCGAAGAATGCGAGCACAACCACCGGCCACCAGAGCTGTCCCGTTTTCGGGATCTCCGGCTTTTCGGGCGGCGCATAGACGTTGGTGAACACGGCGCGGTCGGCCGCTTTGCCGTTTTCATCCGCAAGCGTCACCGTAGCCTTCGGTTCGCCGTTGCCGCTGTCTGTCACAGCTACGGTCAGGGTAAACACCGAAATGTCATAGGTGAAATACTGGGCGGTGCCCTTCACTTCGTGGATCGTATAGCGATAGGTTTTGCCGATGTCCTGTTTGCCGAGCGAAAGCGTACCGAACGAGACGGTACCTGCGCCCTTGCGGGACACTGCTGCCGCGCCGGTGCGCGGATCGATTTGGGCGTCCGCCGTTTTCGGCATCGGCTGCTGCGATTGTTCCGGTGTCAGAATAAACGAAAACTCCGTATCTGCGGGCGCCGCTGCGCCGCGGGCTTCCACCTTTTTTACAGCATCGATCTCCAATTCGATCGCGCCGCGTTCGTTGACAGCCTTCGGATAGCAGTCCACGTCATAGAGATACGCGCCGTCACGCATTTCCGGCACAAGCACAAGCGCCGGCTGCATACGGGTAAACGATTCGATCGCGGACGCGTCCTGCATCACAAGATAGAGACCGGGCGCAACCGATGTGAACCGGGCAACGCCCTGCTG
>CACWJV010000062.1 GCA_902761265.1 Oscillospiraceae bacterium
GTTTTCGCCGAGGATGTACCAGCGCGGCAGCGTGATAAAGTTGTTGGTCGTCACTTCCACATAGTAGGACAGGCCGTTTTCAAACCGCAGCTCGGCATAAAAACCGTCGTCGCATTCGTCGTTTGTGATATGCGTCACCTGCGCCCAGACGGACAGCAGACGGTTTTGGTCATTCATCGTCAGCGCCTGATCGAGCAGATGGACGCCCCAGTCAAGCACCATGCCGCCGCCGTGCGGTTTTTCCTTGCGCCAGTCGCCGGGAATGCCGCGCGAGCCTTGGACACGAGATTCAATGCGGAAGACTTTACCGAGCGTGTTTTTATCGACCAGATTGCGCATCGTCAAATAGTCGTTGTCCCAGCGGCGGTTCTGATGCACGGTGAAGAGCGTGCCGGTTTCGTGGGAAACGGCGATCATCTCCTCGAGTTCTGCGGTATCCATGGAGACCGGCTTTTCAGAGATGACGTTTTTGCCGTGCCGCATCGCTTCGATGCAAAGCGGCTTGTGCACGTCGTTCCACGTGGCGATCACCAGCAGTGATACGCTTTCGTCCGCCAGCACTTCTTCAAACGAACTGTAGGCGCGGATGCCGTGCGCTTTTGCATCCTCCAGCCGTACGGGATCGATATCCCAAACACCGGCAAGATTGAATTTTTTCATTTCACGGATGCGGTCGGTATGCCAGCCGCCCATGCCGCCGTAGCCGACGACAACAACATTGATCACGTCCATATCAGTGCTCCCCTGCTTTCCTGTTATACCCACCACATATCACCGGGCTGTTCGCCTATGATGCAGCGTTTGAGCATGGACACCGCACGTTCCAGCCCTTCCTTCTGGCTCATGATGGAATCCTCATGCTCGATCGAGATCGCGTGGTCATAGCCGACCATACGCAGATTGCTGATGATATTCTTCCAGTACAGCTCGTCGTTGCCGTAGCCGACCGAACGGAAGACCCAGGAGCGGTGGATTTCGTCGCTGTAGGGCTTCGTATCGAGCACGCCGTTGACGGCGGTGTTGTATTTATCGACCTTGGTATCCTTCGCGTGGAAGTGGAAGATGGCGTCGCCCAGCGCACGGATGACGGCGACCGGCTCCATGCCCTGCCAAATCAGATGGCTCGGGTCCAGATTGGCGCCGAGCGCGGGGCCGATCTCGCGACGGATGCGCAGCATGGATTCCGTATTGTAAACGCAGAAACCCGGATGCAGCTCAAAGCCGATCTTGTCCACGCCATGGTCGGCAGCAAATTTGACAAACTCCGCCCAGTACGGCAGCAGCACGTCGTTCCATTGATAGTTGAGAATATCGCCGAATTCGTTCGGCCACGGGCAGGTCACCCAGTTGGGGTTTTCCGACGTCGGGCAATCGCCCGGACAGCCGGAAAAGGTGTTAATCTGATGGACGCCGAGCTTTTCCGCAACCAAAACCGCCTGACGCATTTCGGTGTCGAAGTTCTTTGCAATCGTCTTGTTGGGATGCACCGGGTTGCCGTGGCAACTGATGGCGCTGATTTCCACGTTGTATTTTTTGAGCAGATCTTTATAAGATTGCAGCTCCGTCTCACTATGGAGCAGCACGGCGGGATCCGCGTGCTGTTTGCCCGGGTAGCCGCCGGCGCCGATTTCCACCATCTCGATGCCGAGCGAGGTGAACAGTTCGAGCGCTTTTTCAAACGGCCAGGAGCCGAGCATATTGGTCAATACACCGAGTTTCATCGGGCAAGCCTCCTTTTACAGAATCGTTTTGAGATACGCGGCGCTCTTTTCGATGCATTCCATCGGCGTCAAACCGAGCGACGGGCTGTCCATTTCCACCACAACCCATTCGGTGCCGCTCTCTTCGGCCGCTTTGACGATTGCGGGCATATCCTGCAGACCCATGCCAACCGGACGGAATTCAAAATCGCCGACGGTATCCTCTTTTTTGCCGTCGTTGACGCCGATCAGCGCATACATGTTTTCGCTCTTTTTGCCGGCGAAATCCTTGAGATGGATGATATCCACACGGCCGGCGTATTTGCGGATGTATTTGACGGGATCTTCGCCGCCGACATTGACCCAGCAGGTGTCGAGCTCCGCCAAAAGCAGATCTGCCGGCACGGCCTCATACAGCAGATCAAGGACATATTTGCCGTTGATCTTTTCAAATTCGAAGTCGTGGTTATGGTAGCAAAGCTTCATGCCGTTCTTTTTGGCCACGGCACCGAGGATCGCGACGTCGCCGATCGTCTTGTCGCCGTTTTCGTGACCCGGACGATCCTCTTCATTGAGCCACGGGATCGCGATAAATTTGCAGCCGATGGCGGCATAGGTTTCGATCACAAACGGATCGTCGCGCATTTCGCCGAGCGACACATGGGCCGACCTTGACTTCTTCGGCGCTTTTGCCGTAAAGACCGGCGAACTCCACGCCCTCATAGCCCATCTCTTTGACCTTTTTCAGTGTTCCTTCAAAATCCTGCGCCATATCGTCGCGCACGGAATAAAGCTGTACGCCAAGTTTCATAGTACTCACCCTTTATAAAGCATTTTTGAAATATAGTCGATCGTGAAATCCACGCCCCAGTCGCCGATATCGCCCTGCCAGGTATGGGAATGCGGCTCGATGGAGAGCATGCCGTCGTAGCCCTTTGCATACAGCAGACCGAGCACCGCACGCCAGTTTACTTCGTCGAGTCCGGCCGGCGGATCGTCCACATGCACGCCGTCGATGTTGAGCGTGCCCTTGATGTGGAAATGGTAGATTTTGTCGCCGAAGGCACGGATCTCCGACAGATAGTCGCCGTGGTGGACGTTGATGCAGTGGGACGGGTCATATTTGATACCGAGGCCCGGCACCGCTTCGAGCACGATACGCCACGTTTGCGGGTCGCGGATCCAATTGCACCAGTCGCAGTTGTAGACCGCGATTTTGACGCCCTTTTCTTTGCCGTAAGCAACAACTTCCCGCAGGAATTTCACCGCCGCGTTGAGGTTGTCAAGACAGCTCAGCGATTCCACATAGTTGACGCCGGTATTAAACACAGGCGCGCCGAGCGCAGCGGCAATATCGATCAGCCGGCGGGTATTGTCCATCGCTTCGGGAAGGATGGAGCCGTCGGGTGCGATTTTTTCTTCGTTCCAGCGGCCGAGCGCACCGAGATGCAGGTCATGTTCCGCATAGACCTTTTGCAGCTCAGGCACACGCGCTTCAAGCGCGGCGACGTCGCTGCCGCCGTTATAACAATATTCGAGATAATGCAGACCCTTTTTGGCGGCGCGGATTGCGCTTTCCACGTCGGGATCTGCGATGATGCCGAGTTTCATAGACATGCCGAATCACCTCTCTGTTTGGGAAAAATCAGACTTCCGGAATCTCGATGGAGATTTCCTTGCCGAGTGCGGCGGAGCGGACGATACCGTCGATGATCGCCTGGTTGATGACGATCTCGCTGGACGGCACAGCCGGCTTGTCGCCGTTCTGGATGGCGTCGACAAAGGAGCGCAGCTTTTTAAAGAAGACGTCCTGGCTCGGCTTCATCGGCACTTTGTATTCCACTTCCTCGTTGCACACGGTCTTGTAGATCGTCAGCGGCGTATCGAATTCGCCGTTCCAGCAATCGGTCGACGGGATACGCAGACCGCCCTTGGTGCCGAGGATCAGCGCGTCGCCGGAGGTGTTCATGTGCATCGCCCAGGAGATGCGGAAGTCGAGGATGATGTCGCCTTCCAAACGGACAAACGCAGCCGCAAAATCGTCGACGCCGAATTTTTCCGCATATTCCGGATGACCGTCATAGTAGCCGGGATCTTTGCCGAAGAAGGACGAAGTGTAGCCCGAAACGGTCAGCGGCTTCGGATAGCCCACTGCGCCGAGCAGCATGTCGAGCGAATAGGTGCCGATGTCGCCCACTGCGCCGATGCCGCCGGTCTCTTTTTCGATAAAGGACGTGCCAAACGGTGTGGGGATACCGCGGCGTCTGCCGCCGCCGGCCTGGATATAATAGACCTTGCCCAGTTCGCCGGACTGCACGATTTTTTTGATCATCTGCATGTTTTCGCTCATACGCGGCTGGAAGCCGATGGTAAGGATCTTGCCGCTTCTCTTTTCGGCGCGCATGACTTCGATCGCTTCGTCGAGCGTAACCGTGAACGGTTTTTCCAGCATGACGTTGATGCCGGCGTCCAGCGCATGGATGGCGCAGGGCGCGTGCTGGCAGTTGTAGGTGCAGATGCTCACGCCGTCGAGATCCTTTTCGTTTTCGATCAGCGCGAGATCGCTCTCGTAAATGCGTGCGTTCTTGAGCCCGAATTTTTCGGCGAACGCTTTTGCCTTGCCGGGGATCAGGTCGGCCAGCGCGACGATTTCGACATCGTCCATTTTGAGATAGCCGTCCGCGTGGCTTTCGGCGATCCAGCCGGTACCGATGATACCGACCTTCAGCTTTTTGCCGGTTGCCTTTTTGATGGTGTCATGGATCTGCTTGAATGCGTCCAAACCTGCTACATTTGCCATAATGAATCCTCCTTATTGTTTCCTTCAAAGGGTATATTTTTACTTTAGCACGCCGTGTCCAACAAATGTCCAACAAACGCCCGTGCGCAAATGACTTTTTATGCTTTCATATCAACGGAGATTTTATTCGTCATATAATCGAACGTGACACGCACGATCGTGTTGTCCTGTTCGATATGCAGCAGGCCCATATTGCCTGTGCCGGAAAACGGGAACGGATGCGTTGTACTGACACAGGCGGACAATGTGCCCCAGGTCGATATCGCAAAGTCGTAGTCGCCGGCAAACGGCATCAGAAACGAAAACGTATATTTGCCGTCGCCGATATAGTACATGCGTGTGATTTCGCTGTTTGAATCGTTTTTCGTCGCGCCGACATAGGGTTGGAAGCTGCCATAGACCACGACCTTTTCGGGATGGCGCACACCGGTTTCCGAATCTTCCTGTTCCTTGCCGCCGTAGTTGAGCATCGACGGATTGCCGAACGCCCGATACGGCGCATAACCGGCCGCAAGCAGGTCCCGCAGCTTGTCTTCCTGTGAAAACCCGCCGGGACAGGCGTCGGATTTGTTGTTTGCTTTATAAGTATGATCCTGACCGTCGCCGCCGGCACCGAGGCCGCGCATCAACGGAAAGGCAAAAAAGCCGTCGGGGTTGTTGATCGCCGTCCATTTGAGCGAGTAGTCGAGGAACTTATTGCGCGCCTCCTCCGGCTGGCCGGCAAACCACGAGATCTGGTCGCCGCCCCACCACTGATTCCAGGCACGCTCTTCATAGCTTTGGTTCTCATAGGCCCACCAGTCCCGGCCGCCCCAGTTGTCGTATTCATACAAAAACGGCAGGGATTCTTCATATACGCCCTCGGGCGAGATGCCACCGCCGGATCTGCCCTCACGGACCAGTACGAGTTTTTCTCCCGGGCGGTCAAGAATCGGGAAGCGGGTAAACGGCATCGCGTTGTAGTCGAGCAGACTTTTGCCGTCCACCACCAGCGAATGGGAATGCGCGTCGAACAGCACCTTGTGGCGCCGGGCGTGCAGTTTGCCGTAATCGCGCAGCATCCCGATCACCCGGCCGATTGCCTTGTAGCCGCGGTCGTGACCGGTATACAGATGGATCTGGCCCATGTGGAACGCCTCGTAGCCGCTGTCGATATAGCGCACGCCGCGGTAATAAAACCACATCTGCGTCTCAAGCTGCGAGATATCCGGCATCACATCCCAGGTGCCTGCGTCTTTCGGAAACAGACAGGCGTCATAATGGAAGCAGCGGTCTTCGAACGGGAGCCCGAACGCTTCAAACACAAACGCGGGAATCCGGACATGCTCCACATCCTCGCGGTACAGCGCTTCAAAGATGCACGCCTGCAAAATCACCTCGGGATCGGCGGCGTGGACTTTATCGGCACAAAGCTTTGCGCGTGCAAAATGGCCCTCCTCGTCTCCGTCTCCCTTCCAGATGCCGGCCGCACGGCCGATGAATTTGAGTCCCGTTTTCACAATCACACGGATATCGTCGTCAAGCGTGTCGCTGGAAAACAGCCATTGCCCGGAGGCGGCATGCGACAAATAATATTCCAGCACATTACGCGGCATGGACCCGTCAAAATAGCCTTGAGACATACGCATACTTCCCTTTTTCTGTATTTTATTGATTCTAGCATGCAGTGTCCAACAAATGTCCAACAAATAAGTCGTATAAAGAAGATTAAATCTTTGGCGGAATATAGAAAATTCTCTTGTGTTTCTTGTGAAAATGTGATAAAGTACCTGTAGATATGCAAGAAAAAACGAAGGGAAGGTGTGCGCATTGCAGTTGTTTATACAGCATCAACTGCCGATCCTGCTGCCGGTGCTGCTGGAGCTGTTCGGGCTGACTCTGGCCGTGCTCATCGACCCGTATATCCGCAAGCCCCACCGGCGGTATCTGCTGGTCATCATGGTGCTGGTCTATACGCTGATTGCGCAAAACCTGCTGGATTATCAGCTCCAGTTTTCACCCGAGCTCATTTTTGCGCGCACCGTCGTTTCGGTCTACGGCTATTGCGGGCGGCCGGCGATTTTGGTGCTGTTTATGCAGCTTGTCAGCAGCGAAAAGCGCTACAGACTGTGCTGGATTCTCGTTGGCGTCAATGCGCTGATTTATTGCACGGCGTTCTTTTCCGACATTGCCATCTCGTTTTCCTCCGGGTCGTTTTTCCGCGGACCGCTCGGGCTTTCGTGCCATGTGCTGTCGGTGTTTTTGCTGGTGGTACATCTTGTGCAGGTGCTGCGCAAATACCGGGATGTCAAAAAGCCGGAGGCGCTGCTGCCGATTGTCAGTGTGTGCATTGTGGTCGCGGCCACCGTAGCCGATCTGAAGATGACGCAAAACCCGTTTCTCAGCTTTGTCACCATCGCGGCGGTGAGCTGCAGTCTGATGTATTACCTGTGGCTGCACCTGCAGTTTGTGCGCGAGCACGAGCAGGCCCTCATGCTGCAGCAGCGCGTGCGGATCATGATGTCGCAGATCCAGCCGCACTTTCTTTATAACACGCTTTCCACCATTCAGGCCCTGTGCCGGATTGACCCGGAAAAAGCGTTTGACACGCTCGAGATGTTCGGCACCTATCTGCGGCAAAATCTCGATTCGCTCGATCAGCCGAATCTGATCCCCTTCCGCAAGGAGCTGGAGCACACGCAGGTCTATGCCGAAATCGAACAGATCCGGTTTCCGTCGATCGTGCTGGAATATGACATCGAGGACGACGACTTTTCCGTGCCGCCGCTGACGGTGCAGCCGCTGGTGGAAAACGCGATCCGCCACGGCGTGCGCGTGCGCGACCACGGGCGGGTAGAAATCAGTACCGTGACAGACGAACGATGGCATATCATCACGATCCGCGACAACGGCAAAGGCTTTGATACGCAGGCCGACGCCGATCCGCAAAAAACACATATCGGCATAGGCAATGTGCGCGAACGCATTGAGAGTATGTGCGCCGGCACGCTGCAGATTGAATCGCAGCCGGACGCCGGCACCACAGTGACCATTCGGATTCCCCGAGGAAAGGAAACAGTATGACAGCTATTTGTGTGGAAGACGAATCCCTGATTTTGCAACTGACCGTTTCGCTGTGTCAGGAGCTGCCCGCGCTCGACGAAGTGCAGGGGTTTCAAAAAGCACAGGATGCGCTGCAATGGCTGGAAACGCATACGGCGCAGATCGCGCTGCTGGATATCGATATGCCGGACATGGACGGTCTGGCATTGGCCGAAAAGATCCAGCGTGGGCACCCGGAAACGGCGATCATCTTTCTAACCGGCTATGCGCAGTACGCCGTGGAGGCGTTTCAACTGCACGTTTCGGGCTATCTGCTCAAACCGATCAGCCGCGAAAAGCTGGCCGCCGAAATTGAGCACGCGCTGCACGGCCGCGCCGCCCGGCGGGCGCCGTCGCATGTGACTGTGCGCACGTTCGGCAATTTTGAAATTCTTGTAGACGGCAGAGCGGTCACGTTTAACCGCGCCAAAGCCAAGGAGCTGCTGGCCTATCTGATCGACAAGCGCGGCACCGGCGCCACGCGCGCGGAGGTGTTTTCCGCGCTGTGGGAAAACGGCACATACGACCGGTCGCGCCAAAAGCAGTTGGACGTCATCATCCGCTCCTTGCGCGACACCTTGCAGCAATACCGCATCAGTGAGATCTATGAGATGCAAAGCGGCTTCATGCGCATCCGCCCCGAGCAGATCGACTGTGACCTGTACCGGTTTTTGAGCGGCGAGGCGGACGCGGTCAACGCCTATCGCGGCGAATACATGAGCTCGTATTCCTGGGCCAGCATGACGGAGGCGTATGTGACGCAGCACAGAAGCGAGCGGTCGGAATGAAAACAAAGATTGAGTTCTGATTCTCACATCCATCCTATAAACAAAAGAAGGCGTTCCGACTGGACTCGCCTTCCTTTTTCTTTCCGTTCACTTTTTCACACTGCGCAGAAAAATCCGCTGCACAAACGCGCCGTTGGTCGTTTGCTTTTGCTGCTTTAGTGCGAGCACATCTTCAAACGATGCGCCCTGATTCTTTGCCAGCGCCTCCACAACCTCAAGGATATCGGCAAGCTCCGTCAGATCTTTGCTGCGCAGATATTCGCGTGTTTCCTATTTGAGCTTTTTCTCCAGTGCGGCAGTATAACGCCGGTCGTCAAGAATCGTTGTGTTGGCGATTTTTCCGTTTTGGGCGATGATCGACGGGATCTTGTCGCGCACGAGTTTATGATATGGAATCAGCATAGGACACCTCCGAAATGGCCGAATAAATGCAAAAGTCCTTTTGCCGAAACAAAAGGACTTTTGATGGTCGGAGTGACGGGACTTGAACCCATGGCCTCTTGGTCCCGAACCAAGCGCGATACCAAACTTCGCCACACCCCGAAGCAACGAATGATATTATAGCGGATAGAAACGAAAAAATCAAGCCCTTTTGCAAATTTTTTTAATTTTCATTTGAAATATTGGTTTCTCCCCTCTTGCACACGGCGGCAATCTTTGCTATACTTATCAGCAGTTTGATTCTTACAAATAAAGAAGGCGTCACACATGGACAAAAAAAGCAAACGCGCCGCAACGCTCATCATCTTTCTGTGCTGGGCGGCGTATACGGCGGCGTATATCGGACGGCTCAACTTCAACGCCTATATCGAACCCATCCGCGACCAGATCGGCGCGAGCAAAACGGAGATGGGACTTGTCAGCTCGTTTTTCTTTTTTTCCTACGGCGCGGGTCAGTTGATCCACGGCATTCTGTCGCGCAAGTATAATACGCGCTGGTCGGTAGCGGTGGCGCTGTTTGGCTCGGCGGCGGTCAACGTCGGCATGACGCTGTGTCCGGGTGTGGCGAGTATGAAATACGTCTGGCTGCTCAACGGCTTTTTCCAGTCGATCCTGTGGAGCTCTCTGATCAAAACGCTTTCCGACCGGCTGCCGGACGAGATGCTTCCAAGAGCGATCGTTGTGATGAGCACGACTGCCGCGCTCGGCACGTTTTTCGCCTACGGCATGAGTGCGCTGCTTTCGTCGCTCGGCGCGGCCTACCGTTGGGTGTTCCTGATTCCGGCGGTGCTGCTGGCGGTTATCGGGCTCGGGTGGTTTGTGTTTGTCGGCAAAGCGGACAACCGGCTGCAAAGCGCGCAGAGCGCCTATGTGCCGACAAAGAAAACGCGTCCGCGTCTGACGCCCGTGTTTGTTTCCACCGGGCTGCTGCTGACGGTTGCGGCCATCGCCAACGGCTTTCTCAAGGACGGCATCACAACCTGGACGCCGTCGATTCTCAAGGAAAACTACGGCATGAAAGAATCGCTGTCGATCCTCGTCACGCTGCTGCTGCCGATGATTTCGATTTTCGGCGCGTGGTTTTCCACCACGATCCACAAACGGCAGAAGAATACCTCCGTTATCAACGGGATCTTGTATTGCATCGAGACGGTCGTTTTGCTGCTGGTGCTTTTGCTCACACGCCACGCGACCGCAGGCGGCGCCAAAGGCGCAGTGCCGCTCGTGCTGCTGTTCGGCGTTTCCGCCATGATGATGGCGGCGGTCAACAACGTGATCACGTCGATCGTACCGATGTATATGCGCGACACGATGGATTCGGGGCTGCTGGCCGGTGTGCTTGACACGTTCTGCTATGTTGGCAGCACGCTGAGCACGGCGCTGCTCGGGTATATCGCCGACCGCGGGTCGTGGAACGGTGTGTTTATGTGCCTTTGCCTGTTTGGCGTGGCGGCGTGTGCGCTGTGCTGGCTATCCGTTCTTGTTTCACGGCGTCGCAAAGAAAACGAGATTGTGTTTTAATCCTGTATCGAACCCGCTTGTGCCGGTCGCTTGGCCGGCACTTTTTGTTGAAGAAACGCATTTTACGGGGCAAAATTGCTTGCAATCTGATAGAGCTTTCTATATAATACAAGTATCACACTTTGAGGAGGAAATAGCATGCAGGCGATTTCCCGGTTCTTCGAAGCGATTGACACGTATATGTATTATCCGGTACTCATCATTATCCTCGCGCTCGGCGGCCTGTATTTCACATTCCGCACCCGGTTTGTCCAGATCCGGCTGTTCGGCGAATCGTGCCGGCTGATTTTGGATAAGCCCTCGGGCGAACAAAAAATCTCCTCGTTTCAAGCGCTGATGGTTTCCACGGCGTCACGCGTCGGCACGGGCAACATCGTCGGCGTTTCCACTGCGATTTGTCTGGGCGGCCCGGGGGCGTGCTTCTGGATGTGGCTGATGTGTATCATCGGCGCAGCGTCGGCGTTTACGGAAAGTACTCTGGCGCAGATTTATAAGCGCAAGGGCGCTGACGGCAACTCCTACGGCGGCCCGGCGTATTATATTGAGCAAGCGCTCAAGCGACCGGCGCTGTCGATTGTGTTTTGCATCTTTTTGATCGCAACCTACGCGTTCGGGTTCAATCTTTTGTGTTCCTACAATCTGCAGTCCACCTTTGCCGCGTATTCGTTTTATGACGAAAAGACCACGCCGGTCATCATCGGCGCTATCCTTGCGGTGCTGGTCGGCTACTGTTTGCTCGGCGGCGGCAAACGCATCATTTATTTGACGGAAAAGATTGTCCCGTTTATGGGCATCTCCTACGTCATCATCTCGCTGATCATCATCGCCGCGCATTTCAAAAACATTCCGGCGATGTTTGCCCTCATTTTCCGCGACGCGTTTGATTTCAAAGCGATGCTCGGCGGCTTTTCGGGCTCGTGTCTGATCTACGGGATCAAGCGCGGCCTGTATTCCAACGAAGCCGGCGTCGGTTCCGCGCCGAACGCTTCGGCGTCCGCCGACGTGACCCATCCGGTCAAGCAGGGGCTGGTGCAGACCGTTTCGGTCTATATCGACACGCTGCTGCTTTGTACAGCCACGGCGCTGATGTGTTTGTCGTCAGGCGTGCGCTATGACGCGTCGGTCTCCGGCGCACCGTATGTACAAAATGCGATCTCCACGGTGTTTGGCAAGGCCGGCCCGGTTTTTATCACGGTTGCCATGATCCTGTTTGCGTTTACGACGCTGCTGGGCAACCTGTATTATGTGGACAACGCGCTGACCTATCTCAACAAAAAGCACCAGCCGTCCAGACGGTTTATGACGGCCTTTTATCTTTTTGCCGTCGCCGTCATCTTCGCCGGCGCGATCGCCCCGATGGAATTTGCGTGGACGATGGCGGACATTACGATGGGCGGCATGACGCTGATCAATATTCCCTGCTGTCTGATTTTGTCCGGTACGGTTGTCAAGGCGCTGCGCGACTATGAAGCCCAGAAAAAAGAGGGCAAGCTCCCCGTCTTTCACGCGGCCGCAATCGGCATGGACGAGAACGAGCTGCACTATTGGAAAGCCGGGGAAGAAAAAAGAGCGGGAGAAAGCGTAAAGATGTAAGAATTTTGTCATGTATTCTTCATATTTAATCTCTATAATAGCGTGTTGAATCCCCTATGGAAAGGAAGCACACACATGAAACAAACCTGGAAAGCGCTGCTTTGTGCGGCCACCATATTTTTGCTTGCGGCATCGCCCGCAGCGTCGGCGGCGGCAGAAACAGAACCACCACCGCAAACGACTGAACAAAGCGTAATCGCACAGCACGAACACACCTACGGCGGCTGGGAGATTGAACGGCAGGCGACCGCACAGAAAAGC
>CACWJV010000063.1 GCA_902761265.1 Oscillospiraceae bacterium
TAGGTCGGCTCGATATCCTCCCCGCAGGTATAGATGGCGTGAGGCCCGAGTCCGAAGGTTACCGGCGCGCCGATGGAGGCACTGTATTCCATTTCGTCAAATGCTTCCCGAAGACGGCGGTGTCCAATCACAACCCGATGTAAAGATGCCGTCCACAAATACGGCAGCGTCCGGATGCATTTGCACACCGATTGCCATATAGGTTTTGCCGCCAACCACCTTCGCTTCAAACGAAGAAAGCTCTTCGCGAATATCCACGCCGTCGGTTTCGCCGATCTTGCGCAGATCGCTGCAGCAAATAATGGTGCCGCCCGCGTCCACCACACCGATTGTGCGGTCGATCGCGTCCTTCATCTGATGGATGATGCCCTGAAAAAGTCTGTTAGACATACTGCATGTCCTCCTTATATGGATTCGTTTGCCCGTGTAACGATGGATTTAGACAAATTGACGATCGTCACTTTTACCATTGTACACAAATTATCGGCATTTTGCAATATAAATCCGCAAACTTTTTAGGTATTTTTTCAAAAAAATTTCCATTGCACCGCATTTTTTGTGAGATACAGCATTTTTAGCGGGGAAAACCGGCACTTTTTTCGTCAAGTTTCCATTGTGTAAAATCACAATAAAGTACGGGGAAAGCAGGCAAGGCGGCGAAGGCACGGGGTTTCTTTGTGCACCATGTGCAAATTCACCAGTGAAAAGGATAGCATCGTCACTTTAAACAGGGCTTAATTTTAGCGTTCTGCAATTGTAATGCTCCTCCTTTCACCGGTAACACAACCGGATCCGCCGGTTTTTTTCAAATAGAAAAAAGCCGGCACAAAAGGCCGGCTGACAGTTGATATGTCGAGTTTAATGCTTAAAGCAGGCGTTGTAGGTTTTGACCCAGCGCAGCACTTTTTCGGGATCGTAGACCTTCGGCATAGCGGCTGTGACCGCTGTTGCTACGCCGAGCTCTTTGCCCATGCGCAGAATCTTTTTGAGCACGGCAGGGTTTTTAACCAGTCCCCCGGCCTTGATTTTGAGATCCTCCATCTTCATCCCGCCGAGGATCGCGCCGAGCGAAGTGGAGTCCGCGTCGATCGTCATATCGTCCGCGTTGAGGATGCCGGTTTCGAAAATATAATCGAGATCGGACGGCTCAAGCCGCGTGAGCAGCAGTTTGACGCACGCCAGCGGCGCAAGACCGGCGCCGAGCTCTTTGAAGAAATCGTTTTGATATTTCCACAAGGTATAGGCCGAATACGCGCCGTCCTTGTCTGCTTCGATCGCTTCGCACAGCAGGTGCGACGCTTTGAGGCTGTTTGCGATACCGGAGCCTATGATCGGCACGGTCATAAACGCGGCGTCGCCGATAGCGGCATAGCCGTCCGCCACCAGCACGCCCAGCGGCTGGCGCACCGGGATATGGACGAACTGTCCGCCGCGCACGACGCTTTCGCCGATGGCGGGATTGTCGCGGCGCAACGACGCGAGCGTGCGCTCCACCTCGGCAAGATCGAACGGCTCAAACCGGCCGATCAGCACGTCGGTGTGCGTTTCCTCCGCGGCAACCCAGCAGATGCCGAGCTTGCCCTCGCGCAAAAGCTGCACTTTGAATTTGTCCTCGTTCGTTTCACACGCCTTGTTGAAAAACGCGCGATAGACGTAAAACTGCTCAAACGGCTGCACCTCGTTCTGGATACCGAGATAGGCCGGCAATTTGGTGCGAATGGGCGAACGGATGCCGCACGCGTCCACAATCAGATCGCCGTAGACAGCGCCCATCACCGTTTGGATGCCGACCACGCGGCTGCCGAGCAAAATCGGCGCTTCGATTTCGCAATCGAATACAAACCGTACGCCGGCGTCCTCCGCATAGGAGATCAGATGGTCATAGATCGCTTTGCGCTCCATCTGGATTTCGAGCTTGTCGGGGTCGGTATGCTGCTGCAATTTGATCGTTTCACCCGGGCCGAGGAAAGTCATGTCCTGCTTAAGACAGAATTTGTCGGGCGCAGGCAGCTCCATTTCGGCCGCGAACAGACCTTTTTTGTCAAAGATGTCCGTCCAGTCGTAGCCCATGTTGTCGCGGCTGTGCTTTTCATAGACGGTCACTTCATAGCCGCGCTTTGCAAGCTGATAGCCCAGCGCGATGCCGCCGTGACCGCCGCCGGCGATGATGATCGTTGTTCCCATGGTTGTTCCTCCCCTGCGCTTTCGCGCATGTATTTTCTCCTGCCTGTATCTTAGCACACTGTAAATAAAAAATCAACAATTTATGAATGGTTGTACACATTTTTTCTTACAGAATGATGCAAATCAAACCGCTGCAGCCCTCATTGATCACGCGTTCGAGCGTCTCTTGCAGTTTACGCCGCGCTTCTGAAGGCATTTTGTACAGCTTATTGTGCAGGCCCTCATTGACCAGCGCGCTCAGCTTTTTGCCGAAAATATCGGAGTGCCAAATCTTTTGCGGATCCTCTTCAAATTCCTTGAGCAGATACATAATCAGCTCCTCCGACTGGCTTTCACTGCCCACGATCGGCGCAACCTGAGTGGTGATGTTTGCCTTCATCATATGGATCGACGGTGCGCTCGCTTTGAGCCGCACCCCGTAGCGGCCGCCCTGCTTCATAATCTCGGGTTCTTCAAGCGTGAGTTCCTCCATCGTCGGCATGACGATGCCGTAGCCTTCGCGCTCCACATCGTCGAGTGCGGCGCGGAAGCGGTCGTATTCGCGTTTGGTTTCGGTCAGCGTTTTGACACAGGACAAAAGCTGTGCGTCGTTTTGTACTGTCAGGCCGGTCTGCTCGGACAGCACCTGATAAAACAGCGTCGGCTCCAACTGCAGCGACGCGGTGACGCTGCCGGTTGAAAGATCGGTACTGACGGTCGCGGCGGCCGTCACTTGCGAAAGCGCACCAAGCGCACGCAAAAACGGCTCCACGTCACGCACCTGCCGCAGACCGTTCGCTGCCGACAGAATCCCTTCCAAAAACGATTGGCGCAGCGGATGGGTCTTCGAAAGCTGCAGCAGCCACGGCGCAAATTGCAGCCGCAGCTCCGAGAGCGGAAACGTGTACAGCAGCGTTTGCAATATTTCGACGATTTGCGGCTCGGTCAGCGCCGTACAGTCCACGGGCAGCACCGGCGTACCGTAGCGGGTTTGCAGCTGTGAGGCGAGCGTTTGCGTGGCCGCCGATTGCGGGCGGGCGGAATTGAGCAGCACGATAAACGGTTTGTCGATCGTTTGCAGTTCTTCAACCACACGACGCTCCGCTTCGGCGTATTCTTCGCGCGGGATCTCGCCGAACGAGCCGTCGCTCGTGACGACCAGACCGATGGTGGAATGTTCCGCGATCACCTTTTGCGTGCCGATCTCCGCCGCCATATTGAACGGGATCTCCTTGTCAAACCACGGCGTTTTCACCATGCGCGGCTGCTCGTTTTCGATATAGCCGATGCTGCTCGGCACGATGAAGCCCACGCAGTCGATCAACCGTACCCGCGTACGCGTCCCGGCGTCCAGCGATACTACCGCCGCCTCTTCCGGGATAAACTTCGGTTCGGTCGTCATGATCGTTTTGCCCGACGCCGACTGCGGCAGCTCGTCGAGGGCGCGGTCCTTTTTGGCCGTGTCCTCCATGTGCGGCAGCACCAGCACGTCCATAAACCGTTTGATAAACGATGATTTTCCGGTGCGCACCGGTCCGACCACGCCGATGTAGATATCTCCCTGCGTCCGTGTCGCGATCGACTGATAAATTGGTTCTGACATACACATTCCTCCGCCTGGCATTTTGATTGTTGCTAATAGGTATGCGGATACAAGCGGGAATATGAATCGAAGGTCTTGAGGGATTAAGGGATTGAGGGGACAGAAAAGCTGCCGCGCACGCAAACGCGTGCGCGGCAGACGATATCGGTTTGATTATGCTTTCACCAATACAAGCAGACCGAGATCGAGCAGCAGCGTTGACAAAAACGCGAGCGGCCCCATAAAGAACGCCAGCACATTGGCGCCTGCCACGATCTTGACCGGCATGGTGGTTTCGGCGTGGGACAGGTTTTGCCACACCAGACGCACATCGTTGCCGTCGCGCCGGAACTGGTCGACGCCGATGCCGCCGTCCGTGATCCGGGTCAGGCCGCACTGTTCGAGCGCGTTGCAAAACTGTGTCGCCATCTCGTCATCCTTGAGCGTGATCCGGCTTTCCACCCGCAGCTCCCTTGCCGGTTCCTCCACCCGAAGATGGCCGGCCTTGAAACCGGTGCACCACCAGTAGTTGTCATACGGACGGGTAAACTGCCGTACATAGGTGCCAAAGCCCGTGGCATCATGATACAGCGTCATGTCCATGGGCAAAAAGTCGTCCTTTGACGCGCATTGGTAAAGGGTGAACGTGCCGTCGGCTTTGTCTGAATGCTTTTTGGTATAGATGCCGATTTCGCTGCCGTAAAACAGCAAGCCGTACTGCCCTTTCCAGAACTGGATCATATAATCCTTGCCGCCATAGGGAAACTTGACGCGCAGATAGTCCGTTTCCAGCAGCGCATACGGCGCGACCAGATCATAGAACTTGGAAAAGCCCATCGCCTTTTGCCAGCTCTGCTTGTCATTGGCATAGTAGTAGTCGTCCTGATAGCTGTATTTATAGCTGAGGATCTGGCGGTTTTTTAAAAAGTCGCGGATACCGTTGCTGCGACGCACCACATACAGTTCGATGTCGTCGGTCAGTGTCAGAGAGTCCACCTTGGCAGTCACGGTGACGGTCACTTTGCCGACGGCAAGCCCGGTCACTTTGCCGCTGCGGTCCACCGTCGCCTTCAGCGGATCGCTGCTTTTCCATTGGAACGACGGAGAACCGTTCACGTTTTGCACTTCGGCAGAAAGCTGGATAGATTGCAGAAGCGGCACCTCGATGCTGTCGGCGCTGATGGACACCGAGGGGGACGCGTCTTCTGCTTTTGCGTGAAAAGATAAGGAAAAAGCGGGGAAGAACAGGGAAATCAGGGTCAGTGCAAACAAAACACAGACGGTTGTTTTACGGGCTGCGGGTTTCATTTCTACTCCTCCTATAAAAAGCTTTGATCGGGTTATACCTCGTCATACGCCAGTGCGCGGCAATAGAGCTTGGTGCGTGCCGGGTCGGCGGCACTGGGATTGGCGTTTGCGATCGGATAGATGCCGTCGGGCGGCAGCAGACCGGCGTCGGGCTGTCCGTTGAGAAAGAGTTTCAGTACGCCGCTGTCCTCGCGCACGGCGCAAAGCTGTACCATATCGCGCACGTCACGCACCGAGCGCAGACGCGCTTTGCCGACCGTGAACACCACATGATCCTCCTCGATCACAACCGACACGTCGCCGCCCTGGCGGAACAGCTCTTTGTTGAGCAGCGGATCGAAGTTGATTTTGATGGAAAAGCCGCCGGTGCCGCTAAGACCGCCTTGCGTGATCCGGCCGTCGGGGAACGCGAGGAAACGCAGAGCGAGCGTTTGCGCTTCGCCCAGCGCGTTGTGAAGACCATCGAGCGTGAGACTTGTTTCGCCCGAAAACGCGTTGCGAAGCGTCAGCACCGCTGACCAGCCGCCGATGAGCGGTTCAATATGCTCGACCGGGTTTTCGGCACAGCTAACGCCCGTCCAGTCTGTGACCTGATCGCAAAAGACCTCGACCCTGCGGTCGGACAGGGCGCGGACACGCTGCGCACAAACCGGCCCCAACGCGCCGAAATGGAAGATTTGCAGTTCGTGGCCGCGGAGCGAAAGCTGCAGATCGTCGCCGTAGCTGAAGGCACCGAACACGCCGGTATCCGCCTGCGGCACCAACTGCGCCAGCGGCAGATTTTGCATACTGCGTTTGACGCCGAGCGTTTCGTCCAGCCGCAGCGTCAATGACTGCGGCGCGTCGGACGGATTGCAGACGGTCAAAAGTCCTTCCGCTGTGTCAAACGCGGCAAAGCCGTAGAGCTCACCCGCCAGCGGATCGCCGCCGAACAGCAGCGTATGATCGAGCGCACGGCGGTACCGTTTACCGAACTGCTCCGCTGCGCGGCAGATGCGCCATTTGACCGGGTTCATGCGGCTGTTGCCGAGATACAGCTCCGTCAGCCTTGAGCCGCGGGCGGTGACGGCAAACAGATAGGTATAAAACGCCGCGTCCGTCATTTCGAGATCCGCTTTGGCGGCATAAATCGGATCGTGGTGATAGAGCCGCGACGCCGGGAAGCAAAACTGGCGCGTGTGGTAAAAATCGTAGTATCTGCCGGCGCGGTAGGTCAGCGCAGCGTCCATGCCGCGCTTTTGTTTGCCGCTTTTGGCAAAATCGAAATCGCTGCTGTTTTGGATCCATACGCTTTGGACCCATTGCAGCATCCACGGACTTGGCAGCGCATAGCTTGTCAGATTGAGAAACAGCGGTCCGGTGCTGTTTTGGTACAGGGAGTCGAACAGACGGATCCACGTTTCCCACAACCCGGTATAATACAGCAGATCGTTTTTGCCGCCGACCGGGTGGGCGTGATGCTGATTGCTGCACGACGCGCGTGCGATACCGTCGATTTTCCAATAGCTGACATCGAAATCGCGCTGACACGCCGCCATAAACGCGGCGAGATGTTCGGTATAGACAGGGCTTGCCACGCAGATATCCCGGCTTTTTTTGTTGTAATAGCCCCTGCCGCTCTTTTCGATTGCCTTTACAAAGCTTTTCGTCTGCGCGTTGTAGCCGCCGCGCGGCCCGATCCAAAGGCCGAAGGTTCCGCCCATAAAGCGCGCCTGTGCGGCAAGGTTAGACAGCGCGTTGGGAAACTTGTCGTTAAACGCCCAGAAATCGGCCGAATAATCGTTCCAGCCGTCGTCGATCACCACACAGTCCAAGGCGTCGCAGCCGGCTTCGTTGCGGCCTTTTTCAAGATCCGCGATGTCCTGCAGCAGCGTCTTTTCGTCGATATCCAGCATGTGTTCGAACCAGGTGTTATATTGCACACGCGGACGCGACGGACGCGCGATCTTTTCAATATAGGCAAAAAACGCCGTTCGCACGGAGGAGACATCCGGCGTTTCCGCCGCGCCGAACACAAAGCCGTCGGTCATAAAACAGCCGGTGCTGTCGGTCAGTTCGTCCAGTGTGCGGCCATAATAGCGCTTGGAGCAGGCAACGCCGTTTTGAATCATGTTGTACGCCGCCGGAAACTCGCTGCCGAAAAAGCAATGGTCGATGAAAAACGGCTGTCCCAGCGAAAGCGGCGCACCGCCGATGAGCGACGAAGCCTGCTTCGGCAGCGCCCAGCCGGACGAGCCCTCGGCCAGTACGAACGGCGCAAAGTCGATGTATTCGAGGAAGACGCGGTCGCTTTTTTCTTTGTCGCAATTGAATATCAAACGCGCACGGGCAAAGGCATCGTATTGCAAAAGCCGGACTTCATACGTCAGCTCCACCCGGCAGCCGCGCACACGAACCGGCGCAAACCGGATCGACAGCACCTGCTGTTCCCCGGTCTGCCGGTGCAGCACCTGTTTGATTTTGAAATCCTCGGCGCGCAGCGTTTCGCCGCCGAGCAGCCCTTTGCACTGCAGCAAAAACAGCGCGGAACCGTCTGCCACAGACAGACGGCGCGCGCTGAGCCGATTGCACAAAAGGAAGCCGAAAAGGCGATTGGCCTTTACGGGGAACGACAAAGAAAGATAGCTGTTTTCGATGGTATAGCAGGATGCGCCTGTCAGATCCTTCATTGCTGTACGCTCCTTGATTCAAATGTCAATCAGATGATGCTGTTCGCCCAGTCGATCAGATCCTTGCAGACCGTGTCAAACAGTGCGGATTCGTTGAGGATCTCGTGGCGTCCGCCCTCATAGATGTGCATGGTGATATTCTTTTTGCCGTTGGCAGCCAGCAGGTCGCGGACTTTTTTGACGCCGTCGCCGTAGGGGCCGACCGGGTCGTCGCCGCCGGCAAGCAGCAGCACCGGCAGTTCCTTGTCATAGGACGCGAACCATTCTTTGCCCGAGACATAGTTGAGCAGCGTGAACATATCGCGGTAGCCGTTGGCGGTGAACAAAAAGCCGCAGTACGGATCGGCGATGTATTTGTCAACCTGGAACTCATCTCTGGACAGCCAGTCAAACGGCGTTCTGCCCGGGGTACGTTTATTATAGGTGCCGAAGGCGATGTTGTCGATCATCTTGCTGCGGTAGTGGTCGCCCTTGAGCTTGGAGATCAGATTGGCGATGACGATGCCTGCCGCGGCGGCCGGGTTCGGGCCTGCGGTGCCGCAGAAGACGGCGCCGGCAAGATCGGACGCATATTTGGCGGAGAACGCACGGGACACAAACGAGCCCATGGAATGGCCGAAGAAGATGTACGGTTTGCCCGGGAATTCACTTTGCGCCGTTTCCATCAGTTTGCGGCAGTCGCCGATAAAGTTTTGCCACCCGTCTTTTTTGCCGAAATAGCCGAGCTCGTCGTCGTTTTTGACGCTCTTGCCGTGGCCGACGTGATCGTTGATATACACCGCAAAGCCGTTGGCACACAGCACGTCCGCGAACGGTTCGTAACGTTCGAGATGCTCCGCCATGCCGTGGGCGATTTGGATGACCGCTTTCACGCTTGCAAGATCTTCGGGAAGATACTTCGCGGCATGGATATCGCAAAGACCGGATACCGACGGGAAATAGAATTCAGTTTTGACGCTCATGATTTAGTCCTCCGTTTGTTCTGATATTTTTTCCATTATACCATAGGCGCGCCTAATTTTCACGCGTTTTGAAAAGATTCCCCGTCGGCAGTTTTCACAAATTCTTGTCCGTTTTTTTGGCAAATGAAGCGGCGCGCCGTTTGGTCTATTCCGGCGGTTGGCCGCATTCTTTTGAACAGGCAAAAGAGAAAAAGAAGCGAAAAGCCGCAAAAATTTGCTAAGTCCGTTTTTCGGGATATGAAAATGAAAATTTCTGAACATTTGTCTTGACTTTTGCGGAGAATCTGCTATAATGATATCAGAAATCAAGAACGAATGTTCTTTCGGAGGTTATGACTATGTTTGAAACGATGCAATCTTTTCTCGCGTTCTTCTTCCCTACCCTCGCGCTGATCATCCTCGGTATTTTATTTGAAGAAAAGCTGATCGCGTTTGAGCAAAAGCTGTTCGCTTCCCTGTTTGGCAAACGCGGCGCCGCAAAAGCACAATCGGCGGCACGCGACGGCAGACAGACGAACCACCAGCGTCCGGCGCTGCGCCGCGTGGAAAACAACCGCAGCGCAACACGCAGACAAAGAAACCGCGCCGCGTAACGCAGCGCCCCAGCAAGCCTTTTTCTCTTTTATCTTTCTCTATCCTTAAAACACGAAGCGCCGTGCCCGTTGTGGGTGCGGCGCTTCGTGCGTAGTGGATCAATCAACTGCAAAAGCGGTGGTTGCCGATTGTGACGATAACCGGGCGCGAAAGCATATAGGCGTTGCTCGTCTTTGCCGGATTGTAATAATAGATCGCGCCGCCGCTGGGGTCCCAGCCGTTGACAGCGTCCTGCGCCGCCTTGCGCGAGGTTGTGTTTGGGGACACGCTCCAGTTGCTGTCGTTGACCGCGGAGAATGCGCCTTTTTGATAGATCACGCCGGCCACCGTATCGGGAAACGACGGATGGCGGACCCGGTTGAGCACGACCGCGCCGACCGCGACCTGGCCGGTATAGCTTTCGCCCCGCGCTTCCGCGGCGATCAGCTTCGCGAGCAGCGTGAGATCCGCGCTGCTGTAGCCGCCGCCGGACGCCGATGCGCTGCCGGAGCCGAGGCCGAGATAAAGCAGCGTTTTCGGACCTGCAATGCCGTCCGCCGTGATGCCGACGCTTTTTTGAAACGCCACGACCGCACGCCGGGTCTGGGCGCCGTAGATGCCGTCGACCGAGCCGGAGAAAAAGCCGAGCGACCGTGAATGGAGCGTACCTCCTGCCCGCGCGAGCCGAGCTGGGAGAGCACATCCACCGACGCGCCGGCGCCGGGCGCTGACAGCGTATGCAGCCGGTTCAGCGTAAAGCTGCCGCAAAGCACGAGGATCAGCGCGAGGAAAAAAGAAAGAAAGCGGTTTGATTTTCTGTTTTGCATGGTTGAACCATCCCTTTTTATTTGACTGGATATAGTGTTTCCCGGGATGGAACCAATATACATAAACGGTCAAAACGGC
>CACWJV010000064.1 GCA_902761265.1 Oscillospiraceae bacterium
CGCGGCGAAGCGATTCCCGACACCTACGGCGAAATTGGCGACGTCGGCGATTCCAAGGACGTCAAATACGTCGATGCGTTCGGCCGGTTCGTTGCCGTTTGCACCACCCGGCGCTTTTCCGACGAAAGCTATGTGTCCGTTTGGGAATCGTTTGACGGTCTGACCTTCCGCCCGTCGGGCTTTGTTAAGACCAACACAGCGAAAAAGCTGCACAACTGCGGCATCTCCGGCCGCTCGGACGGTCATATCTGCGAAGGCGATCCGGTCTATCTGTCCTATGGCTACGGCCCGGGCTGGGGCACGTGGGGTACCCGGATGCACAAAGTGACACTATCGCTCGCCGACGCGCCGAAAACGAATCCGGAAAACGAGCAGAATCTCGATATCCCGGTTGAAACCCACAGAGAACGCGCCATCCCGGAGATTCTGACCATCGCGGCGGAGCAGCCGACCTACAATGTGGAAAAAACCCAGCAGATCTGGATCTTTGCCTATGACTCCGACAATTTCAACTCCCCCATCCTCGCCGGCATCCGCTATTCCGGCTATGACCGTTCCATCATCCGCATCGTCGGCAACACCGTCTTTGCGGTCGGCACGGGCACCACGCGCGTGAACGCCTGTTGGAACGGCTATACCTGCAGCTTTGTTGTCAACGCGGTCAAAGCGTAAACACACCTTCCTCTAGAAAGGAGCCTCTTTATGCGAAATCAGGACATCAATATCCGCGACCCGTTCGTCCTGTTGGAAAACGGCAAGTATTATATGTACGGCACCCGCGCCGCGTCGTTCGGCTTCGGCACCGCCGGGTTTGACGTCTATGTCTCCGACGATCTGGAGACGTGGAGCGACCCGATTGCCGTGTTCGATTCCGCCGCGTGCGGCATGAACGACGGCGTCAACTGGGCGCCCGAGGTCCACAAATACGGCGACGCGTATTATATGTTTGCCACCTTCACACAAAAGAACGGCTTGCGCGGCACCTATATTTTGAAAGCTGACGCGCCGACCGGCCCGTTTCAGCCGCACAGCGACGGCGCCGTGACCCCGGACGGCTGGGAGTGTCTGGACGGTACGCTCTATGTGGAAAACGGCGTGCCCTACCTCGTGTTTTGCCACGAGCACACACAAATCCTCAACGGCACGGTCTGCTATGTGCCGCTTTCCGCAGATCTGAAGCGGGCCGCCGGTGACGCTGTCACGCTGTTTTCGGGGCTGTCGCCGTACTATATCGAAGAACGCGGCGAAGACAGCCATTATGTGACCGACGGACCGTTTATGTACCGCACGAAAAACGGTACGCTTTTGATGCTTTGGTCCACATTTATCAACGATCAGTACGCGGAGTGTCTGGTCCGGTTTGAAAACGGCAGCATCAAACACGCGTTCGAGCATCTGCCGCCGCTGATTGACGACGACGGCGGCCACGGCATGATCTTCCAAGGCAGGGACAAACTGTATTTGACCTTCCACACCCCGAACCGGAGCGGATATGAGCATCCGAAGTTTTTGGAGATCGAAGACACCGGCGACAGCGTGGTGCTCGGATAACCATACAACGAACAGAAAAAACCGACCGTTTTTCGCGGTCGGTTTGCTTTTTTATGGTGTCAGAACTGCACGGGCAGGGTGTCTTCGCAGTGCTGGCCGACAAAGAACTCATAGTGGTCGGCAAGGTACCACGTCTTTTGTTCCGGATCGTAAAAACGCAGATCCTCTTTTTCCACATAGACCGTCTGCGCCACACGCTCGCCGGCTTTGACAAAGACCTTCCGGAAGCCCTTCAGCTTCTTTTCCGCCCGTTCGCCGGGCGCTGCTGCATAGATTTGGATCACCGTTTTGCCGTCGCGGTTGCCGGTGTTTTGAACGGTCAGCGACACGGCATAGCGGTCGCCCTCATCCGTGATATGCGGATCGGTGTAAGCAAAAGTTGTATAGGACAGACCGAACCCGAACGGGAACGCGGCGGTCTTTTTTTGCTGTTCGAGCAGCGTATAGCCGTGGTAGTAGCCGTAGGTGATGGTTCTCGTTTTATCGCCGGGAAAGAGAAAATCGGGATAGTCGTTTTCGTTCTTTGCCATCGTAAACGGCAGCCGGCCGGAAAAGTTTTCCTTGCCCGAAAGCAGCAGCGCGAGTGCGTGGCCGCCCTCCATGCCGCTGTAAAACGAATGCAGAATCGCGTTCGCTTCGTCCTTCCACTCCTCAATGATATACGCGCTGCCGCCGATGATGTTGACGACCACGCGGTCGAACGCGCGGCAGGCTGCATGGATCAGCGCCACCTCCTCGGGCGGAATGCGCAGCGAATAGCGGTCGCCGCCCATCGCCTTTTGGGTCGTTTTGTCGCTTTTGGAAAAATTGGCGAGGTTTTCGCCCTCCTGTTTGTAATCGCTGCCGACACACAAAACCACCGCGTCGCAGCTTTCGATTTCGCGCCGCTTAGCCGAAAAGTCGGTGCCTTCGCAAAGCACCACGTTCTGTTTGCCGTAAACGCTGCACAAGCCGGCATAGGGCGTGACGGTATAGGGCGCAAAGACGGAGCTCGAACCGTGGTCGCCGACGTTGATCTTGTTTGCATAGCGGCCGATCAGGGCGATCTTTTTGGTCGGCACAAGCGGCAGTGCGCCGTCGTTTTTGAGCAGCACCGTACCCTCGAGCGCCGCGCGGCGGGCGAGATCGGTGTGCTTTTTGCAAGCAATCACCGTTTTGGAGACCGCTTTCTTTTTGGGCGTGATCTTGATCAGGCCGCGCAGAATGCTTTGCACGGCGGCGTCGATATCCGCCATCGTCACTTTGCCTGTTTTCAAATCGAGCGGCAGCGTCGCGTAGTGCATGATCTGGGGCATCTCGATGTCGAGCCCGGCTGTCAGCGCACGCGGCGCATTGCGCACACCCATCAGAAAATCGGAGATCGTAAAACCGGTAAAGCCCCACTGGCTGCGCAGCACATCCTTGAGCAGATAGCGGCTTTCGCAGCAGTGTTCCCCGCGAAACAGGTTGTAGGCGCCCATGATCGACATGGCGCCCGCGTCGATACATGCCTTGAAATGCGGCAGATAAACTTCGTGCAGCGTCTTTTCGTCCGCCTCCACATTGACGTCAAAGCGGATGTTTTCGATGCTGTTGACCGCGTAGTGCTTCGGGCAGGCGATGACGCCCCTGTCCTGTACGGCTTTTGTCAGCGCAGCGCCCATTTTGGACAACAGAAACGGGTCTTCGCCGTAGGTCTCCTGCGCCCTGCCCCAGCGCGGATTGCGCAGCAGATTGATGCAGATACCGGCAAAATAGTTGGCGCCCTGCGCCGCCGCTTCGTCGGCCATGGCGGCGCCGATCTCGTATTCGAGCGCGTCGTCAAACGCCGCGCCGCGCGCCATGGAAACTGGAAAGCAGGTGCTGTTGCCCATCACGACGCCGCGCGGACCGTCGGAAAACGCGACGGCGGGGATGCCGAGCCGTTTGACGCCGCCGCTCAAGCAGGGACGGCAGTTGTACTTTTGTCCCTTTGTAATCAAGTCCACGCCGTTGCGGGCAAAAAAGCGCTGTCCGGACAGCATGTGCAGCTTTTCCCGCGTCTTCAATTCGCGGCACAGCGCGGCGGCAGACGCATAGAGCTGCGCGTCGGTCGGGTTTTGCTGATAGGTGCTGACTGCCTGTTGAAAATCCATCGTGTTCTCCCCTTCCATCAAATCCTTTGGCGCAACGGCTCAGTCTTCGATCGCCGCCTTCGCGGCGTTGGACGCACGGATCCGGTCATAGATCTCGTCGCTGAACTTTTTTTGCCGGTCATAGGTATACAAACCGTTTTGTTCCTGTTCAATATCGTAAAGCTGCGTATAGCAAAAGCCGCAGATCTTTTCGTTTTGTACCAGCGCGTCGGTCAGTCCGCAATAGCGCGCCGCAAAAGACGCCGGCGTTTCCACATCTTCGCCATAGCCCCAGGACTTTACCGACGGGTCGCCGGTCCATCTGATGCCGCCGTATTCGCTCATAAAGACCGGACCGCCGGTATATTTCTGGCGGCCGGGATTGCCCTCCAAAACCGCATCGTACAGCTCGCCCCGGGTCGCCAGCTTGTCGTAACGCGCTTGGAACACCGCCGGATCGCCGCAGTAGTCGTGGACGTCGTAGATGTCCGTCACCACATGAAAGTTTCCGCTGGTGTCAATACACGGCCGGGTCGGGTCGACCGCCTTGGTATAGGCATAGACCGACGACAGCAGCGGATCGTATTGCTGTCTGCCGTGGTAATTCCACGTCTCGTTGAACGGACACCAGCCGATGATGGCCGGATGGTTCAGATCGCGGTCGACGCTCTCTCCCCATTCCTGCAAAACCACCGCTACGCTTTTCGGGTTGGAATAATCAATCCCCCAGTTCGGGTATTCACCCCAGACGAGATAGCCCAGACGGTCGCAATGGTATAAAAAGCGCGGATCGAAAACCTTTTGATGCAGCCGCGCGCCGTTGAAGCCGAGCGCCATCGACAGCACAATGTCGCGCTGCAGCGCGTCGTCGTCGGGCGCAGTGTAGATGCCGTCGCGGTAAAAACCCTGATCCAGCACCAGACGCTGGAACACGGATTTGCCGTTGAGCAGAAACTTCATCCCGTCAAGACCTACGTCACGCAGGCCAAAATAGCTGTATACGACGTCGTTGCCAAATTGCAAGGTCAGATCATACAGTCTGCCGTGTCCAGCCTCCCACAGGTGTTTTTCCGCGAGTTTGATCTGCACTGTGCGGCATCCGTCGGCCGTATCCAGCGCGGCAGCACCGACCTGTTTGCCGTCATACGTCGCTTTGCAGGAAAACGGCGCGTTGCCGCAAAACTGCGCCTGCACGGTCAAAAGACCGTTTTGCGCGTCGGGGAAAAGCCGGAACGACCGGATATAGGCCTTCGGCGTATATTCCAACCAGACGCTTTGCCAGATGCCGGTCGTGCGCGTGTAGTCGCAGCCGTGGCTTTCTTTGCGTTCGCTCTGTTTGCCGCGCATCACCAGCGGATTGCGCACATTGTCTTCGCACAGGATGAAAATCTCGTTGTCGCCGTCCTGCACCAGATCGGTGATTTCAAAACAAAACGACGTATAACCGCCCTTGTGGCGGCCGGCTTCCTTCCCGTTGACCAGCACGGTTGTCAGATAATCCGCCGCGCCGATATGCAAAAACACACGGCGTTCCTTTGCGTGGATCTTTGCCGTTTTGCGGTACCAAACCTCGTTGACAAAGCCGGTGTAGCCGATGCCGGAGCATTTGCTTTCCACACAAAACGGCACCCGGATTTGCAGCGGTTCGTCCGCTGCGTTTCTGCGTGCAATCGCTTTTTTTGCGTCTGTGGAAAAACGGAAGCCGGGCTTCGCTTTTTCAAACCCGAACGCCCAAAATCCGTCCAGACTTTGCCACCCTTCGCGCATCAATTGCGGATTCGGCGCATGCATTTGATTCGCTTGCATAGAAATACCTCCTCAAAATTTCTGTCAGCGGCAGAAGCGCTGCTGTCAGACGATCGTCAATTCGCGCGCGATGCCGTCATAGCCGCCGCCGGTTACAAATTGCGACAGGGTGTCGGTGATCATGCTCATATAGTTGAAATGCAGATGGCCGGTCAAAATCGCTTTGATCAGCGGTTCGTGTTTGACATAATCGATGAACCGCAGCGTCGCTTCGGTCGGCCGCTGCTGCAAGGCGCGGAATTCGTTGTAATACAGCAGATGTTCCTCGTCGCAGCCGACAAGATAGGTGCAATCGTTCGGCACGCGCACAAGGTGATATTGGAACAGCGATTCTTCAAACAGCGGATCGTGAAACGCCAAAATGATCGGCAGCCCTTTTTCAACTTCGCGCTGCAGCCGCCAGAGCTGCCAGTCTTCAAACTGGTAATAGCTGTTGTCGATCCCGACGATATTGACGCCGCCGACCGTTTTTGCGTTGAAAAACATCGGCACGCCGAGGCCGTAGCCCATCTCCATATAGCTGTTCATCCGGTAGGCGTTGTCCTCCCACGCTTCGCCCACATACTGCGAATAGTCGTGGTTGCCGGCGATGAAAAAGAAATCCTCGTCCGCAACGATCTGCCGCGCTTTTTCCACATTGGCGTGCGAGACAAAATCCATCAGATCGCCCGTGTGGACCAACAGATCACAGTGCGCTTTTGCATAGGCGATGTGTTCCTCTAAATACATCGCTTTTTCGGGGGTAGACAGCCGGGCGGCCAGCGCCCGCTTGCGCTCGTTGTCACGTTCATCCACAAGTCCGATATGGCTGTCGGTCACATGCAAAAGCCGGACCGGTTTTTCCAGTCCGATGTGGAGTGTTGTTTTTTCCAGTTCCATCAGGATCCGCCCTTTCAAACGGCGCACGAACGCGCCGTTTTTTCAAAATTTATAAATAAACTATAGCATACTTCCCGGCTGAAATCAAGCGGTTTTAAAGCATGAAACGCCACCGGAAAATCTTTGGCAAAAATAAAAAAGACACCCAAGGGGTGCCTTCGATTTTGAACCGTTACATTGCCTGTTTCAGTGCCGAGATGAAATCATGCATAAACCGGTCTCTCGTTTGCGGATCGACCTCCAGCACAGACAAATACGGATTGAGATCCTCCAGCTCCACCAGCAGCAGCCGGCCGTCCTTTGTCCGGCAGGCGTCCACGCGCTGGATGCCGCTTTTGATTGTGTTCCAACGGATAAAGGTTTCGGCAAACGCGATATCTTCGTCGCTGTAGGTATAGGCCTTGAGCTCCCATCTCCGGCTTTTGTCGGGCGCATACATCGCGTATTCGAAGCGGTCGTTGATAAAATAGAACGACACCTCATATTCGAAATCGATCGCCGGCTGGATCAGCGTTTTGCCGTCGGAAAAATCCCGTTGCAGCAGTGCTTCTTTTGACAGAAACTCGAGACCGATAGAGTCCGCGCCGTCCTTCGGTTTGATCACAAAGCGGTCGGTTTCCGGCAGCAGATGCAGATCTTCCGGCCGGTCGACCGTCGGGATAACCGGGTAATTTGCCTTTGTCAGATCCAGCAGGTACTGTTTGCCGCACATATCCGCTTTGCCGGTAAAGGTGTTGTAGGTATTGAGCCTCTTTTCGCGGACACGCGCACGGAACGAATCGTAGACTTTCTGAAATCCGCTGACGCCGCCGGTGTTGCGAAACACGATCAGATCGGCATCATCCTCAAAGCTTTCCGCACATTTCGGATGACACAGCACAACGTCAAACGTATTCTTGAGTTGTCCGGTGATATAGATATCTTCTTCACAATAATTTCTTCCCTTGGCCTGATAGCAAAGATCAGTCAGATACAGAATCTTTTTCATGGTGTTCCTCTTTTCTGTGAAAAAATGAAGCAGCCGACTTTTTTGAGCCGACTGCTTGTGGTGACCCATTTTTTCAGATACTCGAACGGCACATTCGACTTCGGCCTGCACATGCTCCGAGGCCTCCGCATCTGTATCTGTTCTAATCAAAAGATCCAAGCGGCATTTCCCGGGATCATCCGGCGCGGGATCAAAGATATCGATACGCTCAACATAGGTCTGAACGATCCGTTCCCTGCCTGCATCAGTCTTCAGCATTTCGTCCCACGCACTTCGAAGCTGACGGATCTCCGCAAGAAACTCGTCTGCGTTCTTCGGTGCATGATCCTGACGGATTCTGGTCGCAAGCTCGGCTTCACATTCTTTGAGAAGTCGCGCCTCATCCTTGCTCATATCATACCACTCCGTGTCAGCGGTGTCAAGATAACACTGCATGGCGCGCTTTTTCTTTTCGGCATGGGACTTGATTTCCGTTCGAAGTCTGACAATCTGAGGGTCTTCCTCCCGTTTTTTTGCCGCTTCTCTTGCAGCGCAGGCATATTCGTCAATCATCGCCTGATCCCAGAGTCGATTGGTGATGATTTCAATCACACAGTTTTCCAGCAGTTCCTTCGGAACAGGCTGCTTTCTGCAGCGCTCACCGCCCTTGGCTTGTTTGCGGTGTACGCAGGTGTAATAATAATATTTCTCACCGGTTGAACTTCGCCCGCAGTCGGCAACCATTTCCGTTCCACACAAGCCGCAAAACAGTTTGCCGCGCAAGATGTATTTTTTCCTTTTGGCTTCGGTCATTCCTCTGTTGAGCCGTTTTTGGCGGGATATCTGTGTCCGTTCCCATAACTCTTCGGAAATAATCGGTTCGCAAACGCCATCCACGGTATAAACTTTGTGTTCCACCTTGTTGTTGAACTTGCTGACTCTTCTGCCGATGTAGATCGGATTTGCCAACATACGGTTGACGGTGTCGCGGCTGACCTTTTTTCCGCGCGAGGTTCGAACACCATTGTCGTTCAGAAACTCCATAATGTCTCCGGTCGTTTGTCCGGACACATACATTTCAAAGGCTTGCTTTATATACGGGCAGACCGCTTCATCAACGGCATAGCGTTTGTTTTTCTTTCCTTCGCCAACGATCTTGATTCCGATCGGAATACTGCTCCCGCCGTTAAAGCGGCCGTTTTCCACATTGTCGCGCATACCGCGTACCACGTTTTTGCGCAGTTGGGCAACATATTCCGACGCCATGGTCACATGCACGGCTTTGGAGATTTCGCCGCCGTAGCCATCGTCAAAAACCTGCGTCGCATACTCGAAACGCACGCCGTTTTTATTCAGCGCGTTTTCATAGCCGTAAAAACCGCCGTGCTCTTCGCGGCTGATCCGGTCCAACGCATACGAAACTACAACGTCAAACTCGCCGGATTCCGCGTCCTCGATCAGCTTCAGGAAATCGCTGCGCTTCTCCACGTTGTGCGACGCAGATTTCGCACTGTCAGAATACACACGAATCAGGCTGTAGCCCTTGCGGGTGATGTATTCCATACAGGCGTTGACCTGCTGCTCAATACTGGCCTCTTTCTGCTTTTCCGAGCTGTAGCGCGCATAGATTACGGCGCGGTTTTTGACAATTTCAATTTCCCGTAAATCTTCTACTGTACATTTTAATGCCATAAGAATCACCATCCTTTACCTAAGCATACAACACATCTTTTACTTTTGCGAATGTACAAAAGGATAAAAAGTTCTTTCGTAAGAATTAAATAAAATATTTTAAAAGAATATAGATAATCAAGAATCAGTCAAGTAAAAAATGGCGATAATTCCAAGAAAAATAGGGGTTTCTTTGTAAAATATCACATTCCAGTCAACTATGAGTCAAGTAAAACTATGCCCAAAAAGGAAGGTATTTTCTATTTTTATCAGATGTTGAATCATCAGATATTTTTATTAAACCCATCGAGCATGTTTTATTTGTTTTTTCATTTTGCATAATGCCCCTTTAATGATTCGTTTTGCCGAATCCCCGTCAATCAGTTCAAACTCTTCCGCGATACTGATATAGGATGTAGCGTGAGGCGGTTTCGGTCTGCGCGTGCCATTTTTTCCTTTCATCATGTGCGGATGCAGGCAATCGGGACAGAACGACAACTTCATGGCGACCATTTCCCTCTCCCGGTAGGTCAGCGAATCGAAGGCATCCAGCACGGCGTTTGTGCGCAACCTCTGGAAATAGACGGCTTCGGGGTTCAGCGTATCGCTGCCGACCAGCACCCCACAGGAAGACCCCTCCTCTTTGGAATCCGGACACGGGTTTTCATAGGATACAAAACACTCATTTTGAAAACCAGCCTGTAGATATTCCTGCACATCGTCAGGCGTGCTTTTGATTTCCTTCGCAATCGACTGGATCGCTCGATAATCGGTCATCTCATTGTTTTCATGATATAGATACATCACGTTCCGTAGAGCCCTA
>CACWJV010000065.1 GCA_902761265.1 Oscillospiraceae bacterium
CAGAAAAAATGTGTGTTCTTTCCTCCGTTCAGCGTTTGCGGCTTTCCGCCGGGCACGGCAGTGGGGAAGCCCACCCGTGCCGGTTTCTAAGCAGAGTTGTGCGAAAGTGTGACTCTGCTTTATGTTTTATCCGGCTCCCGCATTTTGCGCAAAAACGCGCCTTGCGGAATCTCGCGTTCACACGGGAAAGAAAACGCCATCATCGGATGGTTCGTCGCTTCGATCGTTTCGCCGTCCGCGTTTTGCAGTGCGGTGACTTTGACGGGAAACGGCTCAATTCCCGGCGCGAGCACCTCGAGCGTTTCGCCTGCAAAAAAGCGGTTGCGCTGGGTGCAAAAGGCAACGCCGGCGTCCCAGTGGTCGCAAACCGCCACCACGTCCCACTGCCGCGTGTAGCCGCCCTTGAGGCTGATATTGGCGTTTTTGGACGGATCGCCGAAGAAAAAGCCGGTGCAATAGGGCCGGTAGCTGACTTTTTCCATCTCGTCGCGGACCCACTGCGGCGGGAGAAAGTCCGGTTTCGGGTCGCGCAGATAGCCGTCGATCGCGCGGCGGTAGGCGTTGGTGACCACCGCAACATAGTATTCCGATTTGGCGCGGCCCTCGATTTTGAACGAGTCGATCCCGGCGTCAACCAGCGCGGGAATATGGTCGATCATGCACATATCGCGCGAATTGAGGAGAAACGTACCGCCGTCAAAGTCGTCGATCGGGAAGTACTGGCCGGGGCGTTTTTCCTCCGCCAGCGCATATTTCCAACGGCAGGGCTGGGCGCAATCGCCGTGGTTGGCGTCGCGGCCAGTGAGATAATTCGAAAGCAGGCACCGCCCGGAAAACGACACGCACATCGCGCCGTGGATAAAGCATTCGAGTTCGAGATCGTCCGGGATATTGCGGCGCATCACCCGCAGTTCCTCGAGCGACAGCTCGCGTGCCGGAACAATCCGCCGGGCGCCGAGCTTGTAAAACGCGTTGGCGGCGGCGTAGTTGACAACGCCGGCCTGGGTGGAAATATGGATCGCAACGCCGGGCGCGTACCTTTTGGCGTAGTCGAGCACGCCGAGGTCGGAGATGATCAGCGCATCCACGCCGCAGTCCTTCGCGTGGGACAAAAACCGCGGCAGGTCGTCCAACTCGTTCGAGCGCGGCAGAACGTTGACCGTCAGATAGACCTTTGCGTTTTTTGCGTGGCTTTCCGTGACAGCCGCCGCAAGCTGCGCTTCGTCAAAATTGTCGGGCGCGCTGCGCATACCGAAGACCGTGCCGCCTAAATAGACGGCGTCGGCGCCGTAATCGAGCGCCGCCCGCAGACGCAAAAGATCGCCTGCGGGCGCGAGAAGTTCGAGCTTTTTGATTGTTGTTTCCATCAGCTGAACAAAACCTTTTCGGTGTTCTTCTGGTGCTCTTCGGCGGTTTCAGCCAAATAGATGTTGCCGTCCGCGTCGTGGCAGAAGAAGAAATAGTTGGTGTCTTCGGGGTAAAGCGCCGCTTTGATCGCGGAAAGCCCCGGGTTGCAAATCGGGCCGGCCGGCAGACCGGTGACGGAATAGGTGTTGTATGCGTCGAGATAGATCGAATAATAAACCTCGTTGAAGAGTCCGTATTCATTCATGGCGGTGACGTATTCCTTGGTGGAGTTCATCTGAAGCTGCGGATACAGCTCCGGGTGATCGAGACGGTTGTGGAGCACCGAGGACACAACGGCCATCTGCGTGCTGTCCTTCGCTTCGCGCTGGATGATCGACGCGAGCGTGATCACCTGGTCGCGCGTCATGCCGATGGCTTTGGCGCGGGCAGTGAATTCCTTGGTCCATTTGGTCTGGAAGTTGTTAAACAGCTTTTTGAGCACCGAGGACGCCTGTTCGCCGATATAGAAGTCATAGGTGTCGGGGAAGATATAGCCCTCCGCCTTGAGATAGCGGCCGTTTTTGGCGTTGATCCGCTCGTAAAATTTGAACTGCTTGCCGACAATGTCGAGGTTGGCATACAGCTTTTCGGCCGTGCAGACGTTGTATTTTTCAATCCGCTCAAAGATTTTGGCAATCGTCCAGCCCTCGGGGAAGGTCAACCGTACCGTGTCGCGGGCAACGTTGCTGTGTACCTTGATTTGTTCGAGCATCTCCTCGATGCCGTTGTTGCTTTCAAAGTAATACACGCCCGGCACGTATTCGATGAAGATCTCTTTCTTTTGGCTGGAGCTGTAGTATTTGTCGTAGTGGCGGAATTTGCAAAACAGCTTGCACAAGAACTTTTGCTTGACCAGTCCGTTGTCGCACAAGATATCATAGACCTGGTTGAAATCCGCTTTTTCCGGGATCTCCACCGCAACGGTCACACCGCTCGATTCCTTGTTGAGCGACAAAATATCGTTGATCGTGGACAGCGCCATCGTAGACACGGTCGCCGTGACGATCGCGATGCAGATCACACACACCAGCGTGATCAGCGTGCCGCGGATCAGCTTATACTTGCGCCGTTCTTTTTGGAGCTGGCTTTTCTTTTTGCGCTTTTTCTGCTGCTGCACCTTGGGCTTCGCTACCGTTTGCTGCGTATTTGCGGCGGCAGACTGTACAGGCCGCGCGGCGGTGTTGGCGCGGCGGGCGGCGTCGCTGACCGGGCGGCCGGTGGCCGGTCGCTGCGGTGCGGTGCGCGGCGGATTCGTCGGCACATAGGCGGGCGGTTCGTTGTCGAGTCCGTCGATGTTGACCTTGAATTTTGCGGTACGCGGCCGCGGCTTCGGATAGCTGTCGAACCCGGATGCGGGTGTGTTGGCGTTGTTTTCGAATCTGTTTTCGTCCATAGGAAACCTCCGGAAAAGGTGTTGTTACAATTGCATGATCTGTGTTTCCGTGATAATCATCTGTACGGGGCGGTCGTTGTCGTTGGTCGGCAACCGGTCGCGCAGACAGGCGTCGAAGCAAAGGCCGATGTTTATGCCGCCGCAGCGTTTGAGATAGCGGTCGTAATAGCCTTTGCCGTAGCCGATGCGGCAGCCGTCAACGGAAAACGCGAGCGCCGGCACCAACACAAGGTCGGCGTCTTTCGGGTCAATCACCGCTGTGCCGTCGGGCGCTTCTGGGATCCCGTAGTCCGATATTTCCGACAGATCGGCGAGCGATTGGATCTCCAAAAACTCCATACGGCTTTCTTCGTAGCAGCGCGGCACGCCCACGCGTTTACCGGTTTTCAGCGCCAGTTCAAGGATCGCCTTCGTTGCGACCTCGTCGCCGACGCCGTAATAGCTGAGCAGCACCCCGGCGTTTTGAAACGCGGGCAAATTGCACAGCGTTTCGCAAATCTTTGCGGCCTTCTGCGGCTTGTCGGGTACCGCGGCGCGGATCTGTTTGCAAACCGGGCGCAGCAGCCGTTTTTGCTCTTTGGGGGTCGGTGCCTGCGTCATGGGCATTGGATCGACCGGCGAATTGCGTCCGCCGTCTGCGGGTCTTTGAGCGAAGCGACGATTGCAAAGCCGAAGTCCAGCGCAACGCCGGCGCCCTTGGCGGTGATGATGTTGCCGTCTACGGCAACGGGCGCGTCGCTCAAAACTGCGCCCTTGAGGTCGGCTTCAAAGCCGGGAAAGGCGATGGCTGTTTTGCCGTTTAAAAAGCCCTTGTGGCCCAATACGGACGGCGCGGCGCAGATCGCACACAGCAGCTTGCCGTTTTCAAAGCAGTAATCGAGCGCACGCTGAACGCGTTCGCTGTTTTCAAGATTCAGCGTTCCCGGCATACCGCCCGGCAAAATCACGCCGTCGAGCGCGTCATCCAAAACGATCCCGTCGTCGGTCAGATCGCAGATAAACGGGATGCCGTGGGCGCCGGTGATCTGTTTGCTGCCGACGCCGACGGTCAAAACGTCAATCTTTGCGCGGCGCAGCATATCAATGGGTGCGATCGCCTCGGTTTCTTCAAAGCCGGGCGCCAAAAAACAATAGAGCATGGGAATCGTCCTTTCTCAATCGAGTGCGAAATTCATATAGTACTGCCGCTGCAGCAGCGCGCGTGTGTCGCTGAACAGCATGCCGTAGGGCTGTTTTTGAAACCCCGAAAGCGCAAACGGCGCGTAGACGGTTGCCGTGCCGTCTTTTGGCAGCGCGGCGGCAAGATCAAACTGCGCGTCCCACGCGGACCTGGACAGCACTTCGCGCACGGTTCTGCCGTCAAACAGAAAGGCGGCGTTGTCGGTGCGGTAGGCTTTCGTTCCGTAAAACGCAAGACAATCGAGCGCATATTGCAAATTGCCGTTCGTCCAAACGAACCGGTCGCAGGGTTGGGGCGACAGCGCGCTGTATTGCGCAAACGACAGCGACGCCGGTTCCTGTTTGCCGCTGCCCTGGAGCGTGCCGGCCCAGCGGTAAAGACAGGTTTCAAACCCGAACGTGTGATAGTAGTCATACAGCGGCGCGTTGGCGGGCACAAGAGCGATGAAATCCTTCTTCGTCTCGCGCATGTATGCTTTGGCTTCTTCAATCAGCGCGCGCATCAGCCCGCGGCGGCGGTACTGCGGTTTGGTTGCCGCGGCATAAAGATAGTAGCCGTTGTATAACCGCCCGCCGGATTGCAAAGCGCAGTCGAGCAGATACAGCACGCTGCGCACCTCGCTGTTTTCCACAACGGCAAACGGGTGCGACGAAAAATAGGCGCCGGAAAAAAACAGGTCGATATAGCCGTCCTCGTCGCCGTACACGTCTTTCCAAAGCGTGTGCAGTTGCGTCAGATCGGCCGAAAGGGGAGAGAGCAGCATTCAGTTGATCCTCGTTTCATATTTTTCCACGAACAGGGCCGGATGATACGACTCCTTCGCTTTGCGCAAATTGTCGTGGCCCACATCGTCCTCCCGGTTGATATACCGGTAATCGCCAAGCTCGTGCAAAACGAACTGCTTGTTGATCATCGGGTACGCGCCGCGGATGGACGAAAACGCTTTTTCAAAATGGACGCAGAACATGTCGTCCGTCATTTTTTCTCCGAAGGTGTAGGCGACAACAACGCCGTCAACGCGCAGCAGTCCGCCCACACAGCCGAGCGCTTCATAGGCGCTGAACGCCTTTTTGATAATCGTCAGTTCCTGTTCGAGATCACCCTGAAACTCGTTGGTGTTTTCCCGCAGCCATTCTTCGCTCATCGCGATGCATGCCGGGATCGTCTCGCGTGTGATGGTCTCATAGCTCCACCGGCAGTTGCGCTCGAAAAACGAAATGTGGTTGCGCTTGCTTTGATACTTTTTGCCGGCAAGATTGACAAGATCCTCGCGCAGATAGACATAATCGAACGAGTCGCGCTCCTTTTGAATGTTAAATGCACCCGGAAATGCGGCTTCCAGAATCGCGGCGTCCGTTTCGTTCATGCCGTAGATCTCGGATTTGGTTCCGCTTGCCGATATTTCGCCGACGACTTCGCGGATCGCAGCGTCTTTATCGCCGGCGCCGATCGGAAAACAATAGGCGTTGTAATCGTCGAATACGCATTTTGTGACAAAGCAGCCGTTGCTGTCCGCCACAAACAGATCGACCGCCGCGCTGTAGGCGTAGATATTCGCAAAGCCGTATTCGCATTCTTCGCGCGGCTCCTCGCGCAGCTTTTGCCGGATCCAATCGCGGTCCCGGAGCGTGATGATATGCCACTCAAGCATCGCAGAGCACCTCCCGGACGAACGTCCAAACGTCCGCTGCAATCGCTTTTCGCGTACGCGGCGAACCGTTTTCGCTGCATTGCACCGTCCGCCAGCCGCATTTTTTCGCGGCATATTCAGCCGCTTCGTGGCAGGCGGCAAGATAGGCGGTGTCGCGTTCGTGGACGTCCTTTTTGCTGTTGTCGCCGCAATACCGCTGCTGCAGCAGCGTTTGCGACACGTCGACCGGCATATCCAAAAACACCACAAGATCCGGTTTCGGGACGCCGAGCTTTCCGTATTCGAAATCGTCGAGCCATTGCAGATAGCCGTCCCAGTCTGCCTTCGGCAGTTTGGTCATCTGGTGGCAGGCGTTGGACGTGGCGTAGCGGTCGGCAACGATCAGTGTGCCGGCTTCGTAATCTGCGCCCCAGATTGTTTTGTATCCGGCGTAGCGGTCAACCGCATAGAACGCCGAGGCGGCATAGGCGTTGACGTCGCCGGGGTTTTGGCCGTAGGCGCCGGCAAGATATTCTTTGACCAGCGCGGACGAGGGCGCGTCGTAGTGGGGCAGGCTGATCTTGCGGTGCGCGACGCCGTTTGCCAACAGCGTTTCGCAAAGTAGTCCGGTCTGCGTGCCCTTGCCGGAGCCGTCCAGCCCTTCGATGACGATCAGGTTTCCCATATCAGTACGTCAGAATCGCGGCAAAGATCACAAGGCTGCCGCTCTCTTCGCGGTTGGCGATCGAATGGGTTTCACCACCCAGACAGATACAACTGTCGCCGGTGTGCAAAATCTCGGTTTTGCCGTTGTCAAAGTAGGTGGCGGTGCCCTCGATCACATAGAAGACTTCCTCTTCGTTTTCGTGTACATGCGCGCCGATCGAGCAGCCGGGCTCGAGCCGGATGGTGCCGAGCAGCCGGGCGCTGCCCTTGTATTCGCCTTTGTCCAAAATGTCGGTCACAACGGCTTGTCCGTCGCCGCCGCGCATATGGACTTTTACGGTCCGGGTCATGTCTTCCTTGCGTTTAATCATATTGAAATTCCTCTCTTTTGGTGAATGCATACAATCATCCATTATAGTTTCATTATATTATACCAAGTCTTTCCTTTTTAATCAAGCGCTTTTTACTATTTTTCATTGAATCGACAGAAACTTTTCCGCCGGATTCTTGACAAAGGTGCGTCCATCTATTAAAATGAAGGTAATCAAGGAGAAAAGAGGAGTCACAGTTATGGAAAACGGCGTACATATCATCGGCGTTTCCTCGTGCGGCGAGGAAGTCTGTGCGGCGGCCGGCCGTATATCCACCCAAAAGGGGACGGCGCTCGAAATTTTTGCGCGCTCCCACGACGGCGAAAAGAACGCGAAGCTGATCTCGAAGGTCACCGCGTCGGGCCACACCTCCACGGTAGAGCATGTCTTTTTCAATCTGGCTTTCAACAATGTTTCGGTCGTGGTCGAACAGTTCATGATCGAATTCCGCCTGGCGTCGTTCACAGTGAAATCGCGCCGCTACGTCGATTTTGCCGACAGCGGCTACTATGTGCCGGCGTTCCGGGACGCCGCGCTGCAGGACGCGTATACTTCCCACATGGACAGCCTGTTTGCGCTGTATGCCGAACTTTGCGACGCCGGGGTACCCAAAGAGGATGCGCGCTTTGTGCTGCCCTACTGTTTTTATTCCAACTTCTTTTGCTCGCTCGGCGGCCGCGAACTGATCAACGTTTTGCGTTCCATGCTGTTCGGCCGCGGCAGCGCCTACCCGGAGATCCGTGCGCTCGGCGAATCGCTGCTCGCCCAGGCGAAGGAAAAAGCGCCCGGCGTGTTCGGCGATTTTGAGGAGAAAAACAAGCACTATACCGATCTGCCCGATCTGCCGGCGTTCACCCGCGCGGCGTCCGATCTGCCCGATTGTGCGGTGGAGCTGCTCTCGTTTGACCCGGACGCGGAAAAGAACGTAGCCCGCACAGCGCTGATCGAGCGGTACGGGCTGCCGACGGCGCAAATCGACGAATTGCTCAAAGACAAAGCGACGCTGCAGGCGGTGCTCGACGCGGTGGTCAAAACGGGGCGTCCGCGTGCGCTTGAAAGCGCCAACTTCACCGTGCGCTTCAACAACGTCTCGTTGTCCACGGTGACCCATTTCGTCCGCCATCGCATCCAGAGCATCAGCATCCCGCAGCTCACAGCCTGCGTGCGCGAAAACTACATCATCCCGGCGTCCGTGCGCGAGGATGAATCGCTGCTTTCGGCCTATACCGACGCGTTCACGAAAACCGCATCACTCTATCACACGCTGCAAACAGCCGGCATACCGGAAACCGACCTCGTCTACGTTTTGCTGTCCGGCAACGTGCTCGACCTTGTGACAACGCTCAACGCCCGCGAGCTGCGCCTGCTCTTAAAACTGCGCACCTGTACCCGCGCCCAATGGGAGATTCGCCAGTTTGCAACGGAACTGCTGTTCCGGCTGCGCGAGGTGTGTCCGCTGCTGTTCGCGTCCTACGGTCCGAGCTGTGTGTGCGACGGGTTCTGCCCCGAGGGCCGCATGAGCTGCGGCCGCATGGCCGAGATGCGCGAACGGTTTGGTGCGGGGGAAAACTGATTATACTATTTCAAAGGAGGAGCAGGTATGCCGACCGAAAAACAGGTGCAGGATGCGATAAAAGTATTGCTGCGTCGCTACGGCGCGGAATCTGCGGTGCTTTTTGGCTCTTATGCGCGTGGGGACCAGACAGACAGTTCCGATATTGACGTCGTTGTTTTTGGCGGCAAAAACTTCAAAAAGAGCAACATTTTCGCCTTTGCCGAAGAATTGCGCCAGATGACCGGCAAAGATGTTGACGCGTTTGAAATCTGCGAAGTGGATCCGCAGACGCCGTTTTACCAATCCGTGATGGAGGAGGGTATCAAAATCGCATGAAAAGCAGTGATCAGGAACGGCTGAAAAAGATTGTTGCAACATGGGACGCGCTGCAGACGCAGATGCAACTTCATCAGATTACCCGCGACGAGTTGATGCAGGATTCCTTTTCCCAGTGGGCAGTGACGACGCCGCTTTACAACATTGGAGAACAAGTCTATAAACTCACCCCGGAACTAAAGGCCGCCAATCCGGACATCCCGTGGAGTGTCGTTTCCGGGTTACGTCATCGGCTGGTGCATGATTATGAAGGCATCAACTGGTCGATTATTGTTACCGTTATTTTTGATGAAATGGATGCATTTATTGAGAGCGTCAAAGTGCTGATCGATTAAATATGATCAATATCCAGGAACGTCCTTCCGGGCGTTCTTTTTTTGCTGCCCGGCCGGGTGCTGCGGCGGATGATTTTCCTTTAAATTGTGATGAAAATATTAATGATTTAATAAAATTCGAAACTTTTTAAAATAATTCTTAATATTTATATTGACTTTCGATTTTCTAGTTGCTAAAATACCTTTGGATACTATGGTGTGGCATGTGCCAAAAATCGCTACAATATTTTGTGCACATTGCCGAACCAAATCAAAAAATATCCTGAAAGGATGGCAGAATCCATGAGTAAAAACAAACACATTGGACGCAAGTCACTCAGCGTGCTGCTTGCTTTGCTGATGATACTCACCTCGATGTATGCGGGGCTGGGCGTCGTTGCGGAAGCGGTCACAAGTCTGGCGACGACTTTGCCAACAACAAGGGATACAACCTTGAAAAACGGCACTGTCTACAAAGTGACGGGCAACACAACGATCAGCGCTAACGGCACCAGCCAGAACGGCCTGAAGGTTGCCGAAAACGCAATCGTCGTCATCGATATTGCGGCCGGCGCGACCCTCACCGTCAACGGCGGCGCAGGCTCGGGTAGTGCAGCAGGTAAAGCCGGTATTCTGGTGCCGGAATCCTCCACGCTGGTCTTCACCGGCGCAGGTAAAATCGTTGCCAACGGCGGCAACGGCGGCAACGGCAACGGCGGCTCCGGCGGCGGTTCACCGACAGGCGGCGCCGGCGGCAAAGGCGGCTACGGCGGCGGCGCAGGTATCGGCGGCAACGGCGGTACCGGCGGCAACGGCGGTAGTGCGCAAACCAGCAGCGATAGCAACGGTAACGGCG
>CACWJV010000066.1:0-8147 GCA_902761265.1 Oscillospiraceae bacterium
CGTGCCGTGGACAGTATGGAAGGCTGCGCGTCGTGCGGCGCCTTCCTGTTTGATCAGTTCGTACATGAAAAGCTCCTAACATGTTTTATGCTTGTTCGTTGTTTAAAATTGCGGCAATATCACGACCGCCGTAAAAGACACGTACAATGGTAACGGTTTTTGCTTGCCGATCGCATAGATAAAATACAAGATAACGATCAACCGGCATACGGTGCATGGCCATGGAATGCCATGGTTCCCATTCCACGCAAGAAAAGCGGTACGGAAAGTTTTGAAGGCTTCGAATGCCGCTGCGGATACGGCGAATCTGTTGTTTTGCCGTTTCTGGTTCCCTCAGCGAAAACGCAATATACCGGTAAATCTGTTTGATATCTTCCTGTGCAGCTTTTGCATACAGCACTTGAAATGCAGTCATATGCCAAACTCCTGTTTCAGTTCTGCATCGAATGCTTCCAAACTGAGCGGCGGTTCCTGCGAGATGGAATCAACTCCCGCCTGCAATGCCTGGTCAAGCATTGCGTGTGACATGGCACCGGCAGCTACTGGCGATTCATTCGGCAGCTTTGGCACAAACGGAAGTCCGTTTTGCAGAACGATCTGGCTGTAAAGCATCTGAATCGCGCCGGATGGCGTGATGCCGAGACGGGAGAGAATGGATTCGGCGTTTGATTTAAGATCCGCGTCGATACGCGCGTAAACGGCTGATGTGTTTGCCATCATGATCACGTTCCTTTCGCCAATAGTATACCACAATCTGCAAGCAATTGCAAGCAATTACAGACAAATAAAATAACTGCATCACACAATCAGACACGCGTCGCCGAAGGAAAAGAATCTGTATTGTTCCTCGACCGCAACTTTATAAAAATGCATCGTGTTTTCATACCCGCAAAACGCGCTGACAAGCATGATGAGCGTGCTTTCCGGCAGATGGAAGTTGGTGATCAGACCGTCGATACACTTGAATTCATAGCCCGGGTAGATGAAGATATCCGTGTCGCCCTCGGCGGCTTCCATTTTGCCGCGGAAGGTTGCGACAGATTCCAGTGTGCGGCAGCTCGTGGTGCCGACGGAAATCACGCGCCCGCCGTTTGCCTTTGTCTCGTTGATCAGATCCGCCGTTTCGGGCGGTAACACATAATGTTCGCTGTGCATAATATGCTGCGTGATGTCTTCTTCCTTGACCGGCCGGAATGTGCCGAGACCGACGTGCAGCGTGACATAGCCGATTTTGACGCCTTTTTCTTCCAGCTTTTGCAGCAGCTCCTTCGTGAAATGCAGTCCGGCGGTCGGCGCGGCGGCGGAGCCGAGAAAGCGCGAATAGACCGTCTGATAGCGGCTTTGATCCTCGAGCTTTTCCGTGATATATGGCGGCAGCGGCATCTGACCGATCCGGTCGAGCACCTCATAGAAGTTGCCGTCATAGGTAAAATGCGCCAGCCGGTTGCCGCCCTCAAGCACGTCGAGCACCTCGGCTTTCAAAAGACCGCCTTCAAACGTAAACGATGTCCCGGGTTTTGCGCGTTTGCCCGGGCCGGTGATCACTTCCCAGTTGTCGTCACCCTTGTTTTTCAGCAGCAGAAACTCGACCTTTGCGCCGGTGCCGTCCTTGATACCGAAGATGCGCGCCGGCAGCACCTTGGTGTTGTTGAGGATCAGACAGTCGCCGGGCTGCAGCTTGTCGATGATATCGTAAAAATGCCGGTGCTCGAGCGCGCCCGTGACCCGGTCCACACATAAAAGGCGCGAATGGTCCCGCTGCTGCGACGGATGCTGCGCAATCAGCGATTGCGGCAGATCATAGTAAAAATCAGATTTTTTCATAGCGCTTCTTTCCTCAAAAAAAGATTGACGAATCGTCATTCTCGTGATATGATAAGCAGTAACTTCAATATTATAGTGCATCGCGGCCCGTTTCGCAACCGTTTTGTAAAATTTTTTGCACCGGCCGCCATAAAGCGCATAATATGAGACGGAAGAAAGAGGTGTCAGTCACTATGAAACAGTACAATGTCGGTATCATCGGCGCCACCGGTATGGTCGGTCAGCGCTTTTCGCTGCTGCTTTCCGATCACCCGTGGTTCAAGGTCAAGGTACTCGCGGCGTCCGCGCGTTCGGCGGGTAAACCCTATGCCGAAGCCGTGGGCAAAAAATGGGCGATGACAAAGCCGATTCCGGAAAATCTCAAGGATATCATCGTCAAGGACGCTTCGGCCGATATCGATGAAATCGCCAAAAGCGTTGACTTCGTGTTCTGCGCGGTGGATATGAAAAAAGACGAGATCCGCGCGCTGGAAGAAGCTTACGCCAAAGCGGAATGTCCGGTGGTTTCCAACAACTCCGCCAACCGGTTTACGCCCGATGTGCCGATGGTCGTGCCCGAACTCAACAGCGACCATATCAAGGTGATCGAAGCGCAAAGAAAGCGCCTTGGCACCAAGCGCGGCTTTATCGCCGTCAAATCCAACTGCTCGCTGCAAAGCTATGTCCCCGCCATCTGGCCGCTCGACAAAAAGTACGGCATCGACTCTGTGCTGGTTTGCACCTATCAGGCGATCTCCGGCGCCGGCAAGACGTTTGAAACCTGGCCGGATATGCTCGACAATGTGATTCCGTTTATCGGCGGCGAAGAGGAAAAGAGCGAAAAAGAACCGCTCAAGATCTGGGGCAAGGTGGAAGACGGCGAAATCAAGCTTGCAGACAGCCCGAAATTCACGGCGCAGTGCATTCGCGTGCCCGTTTCTGACGGTCACATGGGCGCGGTTTTCATGCGGTTTAAAGACGGCAAAAAGCCGAGTAAGGAAGAAATCCTTGAGACTTGGGCGTCTTTTGCCGGCCGCGCACAGGAGCTCCGCCTCCCCTCCGCGCCGAAGCAGTTCCTCCATTACTTCATCGAGGACAATTTGCCGCAGACCAAGCTGCAGCGCGATCTCGAGGGCGGCATGGCGATCTCGATCGGCAGACTCAGAGAAGACACACAATACGACTATAAATTTGTTTGCCTGTCTCATAACACCCTGCGCGGTGCGGCAGGCGGCGGCGTACTGCTCGCTGAGCTGCTTTGCGCCGAGGGCTTCATGGATTGAGACAGCCTTTAAGAAGGTGTTTTCGAATGAAGCATCCTTTTACCGGAACCGGCGCCGCGCTTGTGACGCCGTTCCGTGAGGACTTTACTGTAAACTTTGCCCTGTTTGACCGGCTGATCGACTTTCAGCTGGAGAACGGCACCGATGCTGTTGTTGTATGCGGTACCACAGGCGAAGGCGCGACGTTGACGACAAAGGAACGCATGGCGCTCTTTGAAAGAGCTGCCGAACGGATCAACGGACGTGTCCCGCTCATCTGCGGCACCGGCAGCAACAGCACTTCTTTTTGTCTGGAAACGGCAAAACAGGCCGAAACAAACGGCGCGGACTATCATCTGATCGTAACGCCGTATTACAACAAAACAAGCCAGCAGGGGCTTTTACGCCATTATTTTACGCTGGCGGACGCGCTGGAAAAGCCGATCATCGTCTATAACGTGCCGTCACGCACCGGGATGAATATCCGGCCCGAAACGTATGAAGTACTCGCAAAGCACGACAACATTGTCGCCGTGAAGGAGGCCGACCCCGACGTCGGCAAGCTCACGGAATCCATCGCCCGCTGCGGCGAACGGCTGACCTTTTACAGCGGCAACGACGATCTTTCGGCAGCCGCGTGCGCCGTCGGGTGCAAGGGCACGATCTCAGTTTTGTCCAACGTTTTTCCGCGGTTTGCGCACGAACTCAACACGCTGGCCGTCAACGGCAAAACCACCGAAGCCGCCGCGATGCAGCAGCAGGCCGTCGCGCTCAACAAAGCGCTGTTTTGCGACGTGAATCCGATGCCGGTCAAGTACGCGATGGAGGTGCTGGGCTATCCGGTCGGCGGATGCCGGCTGCCGCTCGTCTCGCTTTCCGACAGCGCGAAGCGGATGGTGGAAGAAGCTTTAAACCGTTTCAGTGCACCGTGCACAGTGCATAGTGCATAGTGATTCATTCATGAAAAGAACTCCGTGCCAAAGCGCGGAGTTTTCCTTTTATCTAATTGCAACGATGCCGCCGACGTCCGTCAACGGAAGTCCAGGGATGTCAATATACTGCATGTCGTGTTTTTGCAAAAACATCTTGATATCCGCGCAGTTTCTGTGGGTTGCAAGGTCGCCGAAAAACGCAACCGTGTCCGGCGCGATCATGGCGCTCGCGCCGCCGATGAAGCCATAGGGATGGCTGTTTAGCCGTATGTCCCCTTTTGCAATCAGCAGCGCGTCAAAGCCGCAGCGTTTCGCAGCTTGAAAAATGCCTGCATCGTCCGTGATCAAAGCTAGATCGCCGACCGGACACACCGAACAGCGCGCATAGCCCTGTTTTACCGGCTGCAGCGTGATTTTGTGGGCAGTCAGGAATCGATGCAGTTCCGGACACAACGCCGCCGGAAAGGCAAAAACAACGCCTTTCAGCCATGCAGCGTTCAACGCGCAGTCTGTCGGATAGGCGCCCGCAACCGCGCACAGATGCAATTCCCTTGGCCGCAGTGGTTCGATCACAGGCACCGTTACCGGATCGCAAAAGAAGACGCCGTTTCCTGCGTGAAACACATTCGCGTCCGCATGGGTGCGCACAACGCCGGCGATTTTTTCATTCACCGGCAGGCGGACAAGCTCGATTCCGCGGGAAACCAGCAGCTCCAACACCGCATCCGGCGCGTCCCCGATCAGCGCTGTCTTAACCGGGCGTTCCGGCGTTTGCGGCGTTTTAAGAAACGCCGTCATACGATCAGCGCTTCAAACGCCTGCCGGATCGTGCGTACACCGACGACCTCGATTTCGCTTTGCAGTTTTTTGCCGAGCGCGCGCAGATTGTGCGCCGGGACAATGCAGCGCGTAAACCCGAGCCGCGCGGCTTCCTTGCTGCGCTGTTCGCAATGGGAGATCGCGCGGATCTCACCGGCAAGGCCGATTTCACCGAACGCCAGCACGTCGTCGCGGATCGCGTAGTCCTTCAGCGACGACACGAGCGCCATCGCAATCGTCAGATCCAGCGCGGGCTCGTCCAGCTTCATGCCGCCTACAACGTTGATGTAGGTGTCCATATTGTTGAAAAAGTAGCCGCCGCGTTTTTCAAGCACGGCCAGCAGCATGGCCATGCGGTTATAATCAAAGCCGTTGCTCATCCGACGCGGATTGCCGAACGACGTGGGTGTGACAAGACCCTGAATCTCCGCCAGCAGCGGCCGTGAACCCTCCATCACACAGGCGACGCAGGTACCCGGGGTATTTTTCGGCCGGCCGGAGATCAGCATCTCCGACGGGTTTTTGACCTCCTCCAATCCCCTGTCGGTCATCTCAAACACACCGATCTCGTTGGTGGAGCCGTAGCGGTTTTTGACCGCGCGCAAAATGCGGAACGACAAATTGCGTTCGCCTTCGAAATACAGCACCGCGTCCACGATATGCTCAAGCACCTTCGGACCGGCGATATTGCCGTCTTTGTTGACATGGCCGACCAGGATCACCGGGATGGACAGACTCTTTGCCGTGCGCATCAGCAGCGACGTGCATTCGCGCACCTGGGTCACGCTGCCCGGAGATGACGAAAGCTCCGCGTGGTTCATCGTCTGCACGGAGTCAATGATGACAAGATCCGGCTTTTCCGCCAAAATATGCTCCCCGATCGCCTGCATATCCGTTTCGCAAAGCAGCCGCAGCCCCGGCGCTTTGACGCCGAGCCGGTCGGCACGCAGCTTGATCTGGCTGTAGGATTCTTCGCCCGAGACATAGAGGACGTTGAGTGTTTGCGCCAACACCTGACAGACCTGCAGAAGGATCGTCGATTTGCCGATCCCCGGGTCGCCCGACAGCAGCACCAGCGAGCCTTTGACAATGCCGCCGCCAAGCACACGGTCGAGTTCGCCCATGCCGGTACGGTAGCGCAGCTCGTTGTCGGGCTCGATATCGTCGAGCGCAAAGGATTTCATCGGCGCGGAGCGCTTTGTTTTGGCGCCTTGTGCCGGGGTCACGGTCACACGGGTTTCTTCCTCCAATGTGTTCCATTCGCCGCAGCCGGGGCATTTTCCGAGCCATTTCGGCGTTTCATAGCCGCACTGATTGCAGACATAGATGGATTTTGTTTTTCCTGCCATAGTCTCACGTCCTGTTTTCGGTGTTACTTATATCTTCGATTGGTTTCAGATTCAAATAGCGCAGCAGCCCGTTTGCGATGCACGCAGCGACCTTTTGCTGATAAGCGTCGGTTTTCAGCTTGTCGCGCTCCGCTTCGTTGGACAAAAAGCCGCACTCCGCCATCACGGCCGGCACTTTTGTATGATAGAGCAAAAAGATCTCCGTGCCGCTTTGTTTGATTTTGCGGGTGTTGTCCGGCTGAAGATCGGCGACAAACGCATCCTGCATACACTGCGCCAGCGTTTCAGACTGCGGATGGTTCGGCGAATAAAACATCTGGGCGCCGTCGTATTGCGGGTCGGTATATTTGTTTTGGTGGATGCTCAGGAGCACACAGTCCGGCGTCTGCTCCGTGCATTGCAGCCGGTAGCGCAAATCGGCGACCTTCTTTTCGCGCATCGTTGATGCCGACGCGTCATAATGGAGCGTGTCGTCCGACCGCGTGAGCAAAATACGAAAGCCTTGTGCTTGCAGCAGCGCGTCGAGTTTTCGCGTGATGGAAAGATTGATGTCCTTTTCCTTTGTTCCGTCGGCAGCCACAGCGCCGCCGTCCTCCCCGCCGTGCCCGGCGTCTAAAATGATGAGCGGCATCGCACCCGAGAGATTTGCCGAAGCGGTCTTTGCCGCCCGGCCGCCGAAAAGCAGCGCAAGCAGCACAACCACAAGCAATCCAAGCGGCAGCCCCAGCCCCCGCAACCGGAACGCGCAAAAACAAAACTTTTTCAAAGCGGATCACCTCATTGCATTTTATGGCGATCCGCTACGGTTCATACTTGTATTATAACATAATTACTCGTAGATTTGCAAGTATTCTTCAAGCGTCAGTTGTTCTTCCTGTATCACCTGCGCTGCGTCTGTGCCGACATAGCGATAATGCCAACGTTCATATTGAAACCCGGTTTCCTCTGTTTTGTTTTTTGGATAACGAAGGATGAAGCCGTAACGATAGGCATTGTTTTCCAACCAGGCATAAAGCTGATCCGCATTTGTTTTGCCTTTCTTTTGGATATCTATCGCCAGTCCCAACTGGTGTTCACTGTGATCCGGCAGTGCGACGGTGAGCTGCGCTTCCGCGGTTGCCTGTTCTTCTGTATATCCCTGCTTCATAATTTCATGGATGCGGGTTTTCAGAATATCTGCCTGCTGTTGTTTTGTGCGGTAGCAATGGGCAGCCTGTAAGTCCAGTCCGTTTGCACGCGCATCGTCAAACATTTCCTGCAGTTCCGGATAGATTCTTCGATCAATCTGTTCGCCGTTGGCTAGTTTACACAACTGTGGAATATACGTTTTCGGAACAGAACGGGTTTTTGTGACCAATGTCAGGTACCAGGGCAAATGATCGTACTTGGTTTCCGCGTTGTTTTTATCTGTCAATTGCAGCATCATGACAGTTGAAATAAGCAGTACGAGCATAACAATAGCTACACGAAGGATTCTTTTCGTATGTTTGTTCATCTTGAACAACTCCTTTCGTATCCATGATACCAAAAAAGCGCAGATGATGTCTTAAGAAATCCTTACGTTATTCTTACACTTTTCTGAAAAAAGAAAAGCGTCCGACGGACGCTTTATTTTTCTTTCTTTTCCTTGGTGCGCTTGGTGACCTTGAGGCGCGAAAAATCCTCGCGTTCCTTTTCGTCAAGCACATCGGTGATATACTTCACCGTTTCGCTCAGGCGCGGAATCATAATATTGTTCAGCGCGTTGGAGCGCTTCTGCGTTTTTTTCACCGCGTCCGCCAGACGGTAGACGCTGTTTTCAATTTGCGCCAGACGCACCGTCAGCGTTTTGACTTCGTTAAACCTGCGGCACGCCTCGTCGAAATCGGAATTGGTGGCCAAAAAGCCGAAGTCTCGCACATCCGTTTCACGCGGATGGATCTCCAGCGTCGGCACCTCCACACCCATCACAGAGCGGTAATCGAGCGACACAGAATCATCCA
>CACWJV010000066.1:8161-17853 GCA_902761265.1 Oscillospiraceae bacterium
GCCGGCAAATCGGCTGCAGTCGCCGAGATTGAGCGACGCTTTTTTCAACGCGTCGTAGGCGCCGGCATAGACTTCGCCGATCTGCTGCTGGACGTCTTTGGCTTCATCGATCAGCCGCATCATTTCGCGCACCAGAATATTGCGCTTGCGGTCCATCAGATCGTAGCCGAGCTTTGCAAGTTCCAGCGACTTTTTGGTATTCATCAGATTCGCTTTGGTCGGAAAGATCTGCTGTGCCATGCCGGGTTCACCTCCTTGATAGGGCCAAGGGCAAAGGGCCGAGGGCCGAGGGATTACTGTTCGTAAAATTCGTCTAGAATTGCGTCGTCTACGCGGTCGAGTTCGTTGCGCGGGATCATCCGCAAAAGCTTCCAGCCGAGGTCGAGCGTCTCTTCAATCGAACGGTTGGCATTCCCCTGCCCCAAAAATTCTTCGTCAAACGCTTTGCCGAACGCCATAATGCGCTTGTCACTGGCGGACAGTTCATCTTCACCGATGACCGACGCGAGCGCTTTCGCGTCCTGTACCTTGGCGTAGAGCGCAAAAAGCTGGTTGGCAAGCGCGCTGTGGTCTTTGCGCGTAAAGCCTTCGCCGATGCCGTCTTTCATCAGACGCGACAAAGAAGAGAGCACGTTGACGGGCGGATAAACGCCGGTGGTGTCCAGCCCGCGGTCAAGCACGATTTGCCCTTCCGTGATATATCCGGTCAGGTCGGGGATCGGGTGCGTGATATCGTCGTTGGGCATCGTCAGAATCGGGATCTGTGTGACGGAGCCTTTGGCGGTATTGATAATACCGGCGCGTTCATAGATTGTTGCAAGGTCGGAATACAGGTATCCAGGGAAACCCTTTCTGCCGGGGATCTCGCCCTTGGATGACGAAAACTCGCGCAGCGCTTCGCAGTAGGACGTCATATCCGTGAGGATGACAAGGATGTGCTTGTTCAGCTTAAACGCGAGATATTCCGCCGCAGTCAGCGCGCAGCGCGGTGTGATGATACGCTCGATGATCGGGTCGTTGGACACGTTAAGGAACATGACAACACGGTCCATCACGCCCGCTGCTTCAAACGATTGGCGAAAATAATCGGCAACGTCGTTTTTGACGCCCATCGCCGCAAAGACGATGGCGAAGTCGTCGCTGTCCGCAATCGACGCCTGCCGCACGATCTGCACGGCAAGCTCGTTGTGCTTCATGCCGGAGCCGGAAAAGATCGGCAGCTTTTGGCCGCGGATCAGCGTGGTCAGACAGTCGATGGATGAAATACCGGTTTTGATGATATCGCGCGGATAAACGCGGGACACCGGGTTCATCGGCTGACCGTTGACGTTGCCCATTTCCTCAGGGTAGATGTCGCCGAGACCGTCGATTGGGCGACCTAAGCCGTCGAACACACGGCCGAGCAGTTCGGGCGAAAGCGGAATTTCCATCGGTCTGCCGGTGAGCACCGTGCGCGTGTTGACCATAGACAACCCGCGGGTACCCTCAAACACCTGCAGCGCCACCTTGTCGCCTTCAATAGCGACGATACGGCCGGTGCGTTCGGTGCCGTCGTCGAGCTTCAGATGGACAAGTTCTTCGTTCAAAGGGTGCTGCACGCCTTCCAGAATGACCAGCGATCCGTTGAGTTCGCGCAGTCCGCGATGTTCTGTGATCATGAGAACCCTCCTTATTTACGAAGATAGCTGCCGAGCACGTTGTCGATCTCTGTGATATAATCGTCGAGCAAGGCGAGATTACTGTTCGGCACGTCGTATTTGATTTTGGTCAGCTTGTCAAACAGCCCCGTTTCCAGCAGCCGCGCGATGGGCACCTGAAGCTGGACGATCTGTTGGCATTTATGGTAGAGATGCAGGATTACCCGCATCATTTTGAGCTGCTTTTCAGGCGGCACATAGGTGTCGTCCGGGTGAAATGCGTTTTGCTGCAAAAAGCCCACGCGGATCACGCGCGCGATCTCGATCGTCAGTTTTTGATCGTCGGGCAAAACGTCGGCGCCGATGAGCTTGACAATTTCCATCAGCGACGATTCTTCATACAGGATCGACGACAGCTCTTCCCGGCAGCGCATGAAATCGGCGCCCACCTCGTCGTGGTACCATTGCTCGAGTTCGCCGAGGTATTCGCTGTAGGAGTTTGTCCAGTTGATCGCCGGATAATGACGCGCGTATGCGAGCGCTTTGTCAAGCGCCCAAAAGCAGCGGGTAAACCGCTTGGTGTTCTGTGTGACCGGTTCCGAAAAGTCGGAGCCCTGCGGCGATACGGCGCCGATGATCGTGACCGACCCTTCGGCGTGCGAGAGCACTTGCATATACCCGGCACGTTCATAGAATTCAGACAGACGCGACGGCAGATACGCCGGAAAGCCTTCGTCTGCCGGCATTTCCTCCAGACGGCCCGAAATCTCACGCAGCGCCTCCGCCCAGCGCGAAGTGGAATCCGCCATAATCGCGGTGTGATACCCCATGTCGCGGTAGTATTCCGCGAGCGTGATGCCGGTATAAATCGAGGCTTCACGCGCTGCCACGGGCATATTGGACGTATTGGCAATCAGTACGGTGCGCTCCATCAGCGATTTGCCGGTGCGCGGATCGATCAGTTCGGAAAACTCCTGCAGCGCCTGCGTCATCTCGTTGCCGCGCTCCCCGCAGCCGACGTAGACGATGATATCCGCGTCGCACCATTTGGCAAGCTGATGCTGCGTCATGGTTTTGCCGGTTCCGAAACCGCCCGGAATCGCAGCAGCGCCGCCTTTGGCGACGGGAAACAGCGTGTCGATGACGCGCTGACCGGTGATCAGCGGACGGGACGCCGGCAGACGTTTTTTGACCGGACGCGGAATCCGGATCGGCCATCGCTGGCACAGAGTAAGGTTGTGGCGTTTGCCGGTTTTATCTTCGAGTACGGCCACCGTGTCGTTGACATGATAGGCGCCGTCCGGTTTAACTTCAACGATTGTGCCGCTCAGCAGCGGAGAGAGCATGATTTTATGTGTAACGACCGGGGTCTCCTGCGTTGAGGCATAGACTTCGCCGCCGGTTAAGCTGTCCCCTGCTTTGACGCAGATGCTGACGTCCCACAGCTTTTCCGTGTCAAGGGAACTGACGGACAGCCCTTTGCCGATAAACGCGCCGGATTGTTCCTGCAGCGCCGGCAGCGGACGTTCGATGCCGTCAAAAATATTGGTCAGAATGCCCGGACCGAGCAACGCGCAAAGCTGGCTGCCGGTGCCTTCCACCGGTTCGTCCGGCGCAAGGCCGGCGGTCTCTTCATAGACCTGGATCGTGGTCTTTTGCGTATCGAGCGAAATCACTTCGCCCACAAGCTTTTGCGCGCCGACATAGACCATTTCGAGCATGGAAAGATCGGTCTTGCCCTGGATGGTGACGACAGGACCGTTGATGGAATAGATCTTGTTTTCCTGTTGCATCAGTCACCCTCCCTTGGCAGAATCGAAAGACCGCAGTCTGTGAGAAACTGCGCACGCGCCGCGAGCAGTCTGCTTTGGAATGTGTCATTTAAACGAACGGTTCCGTCGGCAGATTCCACTTTTGCAAGTCCAAGCGCATTTTCGCTGTCGGCCAGCACTTCGGCGGTTGGATCGACAGATTGCACAATCGCTTTGGCAGCGTCCACGTCCGAAGCACAGACAAACACCTTTGCGCCCGGTTTGCCGAGCGATTGCAGCAGCGTTTCAATGCAGGCACGCAGCAGCGGCTGATAGTCCTGCGTTTCGCGAAAGGAAAGAATGTTCGTTTTCGCCCGGTCAAACACGTCATCCACAATCTGTTCGCGGTGGGCCGAAGCCTGCTTTTTGCGGGCGGCAGCCTGTCTTGCAACGGCGGCGTTCGCGTCGCGCTGCAGCCGGCCTTCGGCATACGCCATGCGCTCTTCCAGCTCCGCTTGGGATTCAGCACGGAACTGTTCAAGCTGCGTGTTCGAAATCTTTTCGGTTTGCTTTACGATTTTTTGTACGCTCTTTTCCGCCGTGCGGTTGATTTGGGCGGAAAAGCGTTCTAGTTTTTCGTTTTGATTCAACATAGATTCACCTGCTTCTCTGGCAAGGTTTTAAACCGCCGTACCAACGGCGGCTGCAATGTAGCGTGTGATGGCGTCGGTGTCGACAGACGGGTTTGCCATATCCGGAATCTCGCTGACCAGTGTTTTTGCGTCGCGTTTCATCTCGTCGATTTGCGCGGGATACAGCGCCGAAAGTGAACGGGTAACCAAAATCACCGCCACATCCTGCCGGGCGGAGAGATTTTCCATCGCTTTGTCGAGCGATGCTTCGTCCGTAATCAGACAGCCATCAATACCGGCCAAACGCAGCCCGGTCAGCGTATCGCTGTCATTGGATAGCAAAAACAACTTCATCTTACACTTTATTGAGGATCAAAATAGAGATGACAACGCCGTACAACGCAATGGATTCACCCAGCGCAACGAAGATCAGGCTCTTACCGAACGATTTCGGATCCTCGCTCGTTGCGGCGATCGCGGCGGGCGCACCGGCCGCAACGGCAATACCGCCGCCGATACCGGAGATCGCAGTCACAAGGGCGGCAGCCAGAAGGCCCAGGCCCTTGGCATTGCCGCTGTCGGCGGCAGGCGCGGCAGCTTCCTGTACGGCTTCGGCTTCCTGTGCGGTCGCTTCAGGCGCAGCCGCCGGCGCGTCGGACACAGCCGAAACGGCAAACGCACACACGGACACCATGACGATTAAAATCAGGAAGGTGGCGACGTTGACGCGCATAACCTTGCGGACAGATCTGCCCTGCATACGCTGACGGAATGTGTAGTAGGCGGAAAACATAAGAATCAGAGCGGGAACGATGATCAGTGCGGCGGTGAAAAAGGTTTTCATAATAACTCCTCCGTTACAGTAAGAATAAGTTGCGCGCTCAGGCGCGTTTGATTTTTTTATCTAAATAATTGCGCAGCTTTGCGGCTTCAAACACACGGCCTTCGCCTTCATAAAAGCGCGAGAACATCTCGTAAAACTCGAGACGCAGACCCTGAATCCCGGACAGCAGACCCTCCAGCGCAACGACGAGCGCATTGCCGAGGATGATGACGATGATGCCTTTGACGCTATGCGGGTCGCCGGCCAATGTAAAGACCACCATCATCATGGAGGCGTGCACGATAACGAAAGCGCCGACACGCAGGAATGAAACAGTGTTGCTGAAATAGGACAGGATGTATTCGATCGTTTCAAACAGGTTTTGCATCAGGTAGTCGGACACGCTTTCGGGTTTGACAAACCGATGTTCGTCCAGAGACCCTGCGATGATCTCTTTGTTAAAGAGAATCAACAGTCCGACAACCAGCAGAATCGCCGCAACGCCCGACGGGATGAGCTGCTGATGCGACATGAACGCGTAAGCGAGCGCCGCGGCGCTGAGATAGACGACGATGCCGGTCAAGCCGTTTTCGGAAAACAGCGCGGAACCGAATTTTCTTTTCTTGATACACGACACGATATTCAGCAGCATGGCGACCACCACGAGCGTGACGCCGATGGCGATAGCAAACAGCAGGACCGTGTTGATCGAATCCATGACCGAAATCGGTTTGCCCGGCCAGCCGAGCTTGTGATAGAGCGGATCGAGCAGTTCTTCAAATCCGAAGACCGATCCGAAAACAAAGCCGAACACCATACTGCTCGCGCCGCAGGGAACGAGAATCTTGCCGAGATCCATCCCCTTCTTTTTCCACATCAGCAGTCCGATGAGGATGAGCAGCAGTCCCTGCCCCAGATCGCCGAACATGATGCCGAATAAAAGCGTGTAGGTGATGGAGACAAACGCCGTGATGTCAATATCGTGGTAGCTCGGCACGCCATACATTTCCACAAAATATTTGAACGGCCGGAACGCGATAAAGTTTTTGAGCCGCGTCGGCGGCGTGAGCGCGCTGTCTTTTTCCGGATCTTCAATCTCCACAAGAAATTCCGGATATTTATGCATCTTTTCCTGCAAATACGCTTCGTGCTTTGCCGGAATCCATCCGGTGAAGAACACGCTGTTTTCATGCGCCACAGCATAACGCCGCAGATCAAATACGTTGGAAAGCTGCTGCAGCTTGTTATACAGCGCGCGGATGTGGTCGCCTTCTTTTTCCCAGATCTCGTTGACTTGTTCGGTCAACGCCTGCTTTTGCGCTTCAATGATCTTGATATTATCATTGAGCGAATCCACAATTTCCTGTGTGGTACCCACCGCAGACGGGATATGCAGCCGGTCAAAATGCAGCGCGGCAAAGATCTTGTCGACGTCCGCTTCCTTGTCCTTCGGTGAAAAATAGCAGCCCCAGTAGCCTTTGTCGTCCACAGAAGCGGGCACAAAGAGGATATACGGGTTGTCGCCGTAGCCCTGCGTCAGTTTGAGATAGCTGTCCTTCGGCAAATGACCGAACCGTGCGGAAACAAATTTACAGGAGAAGATTTCCTCCAACGGAATCTCAAGGCCGGTAAAATGGCTGTACTTTTCGATCCCGGCGCGGCATTCTTCAAGCTGATCGTTGAGCGCGTTGTTTTGCGCAACCGCGTCTTTTACCCGCTGGTCAAGCCCTTCGATATAGTCGCGTGTTTTGTCGTCGATCACGGTGCCTTTGAGCGGTTTGCCGGCTTCGAGGTCGATCGAAAACTGATTGGCCAGTTCGCGCACGGCTGTCAGCGTGGAGCTATAGGGATTTTCCTCCGTCAAAGGCGTGTAGCCCATGGTCGGCGAAATGGCGTGCTGTGCGGGTTCCGGTTGGAAAAAGCCGTCCGTGCACAAGGCCGTGATCAGCTTGTTAAGCTGCGAGAGCGGCCCGCTCGCCATAACGAATTTCATTTTTTCAATTGCCAAAAAATACCACTTCCTGTCGGCTTTCGCCATGAAGTCTGCCCGAAGGCAGCAGGTTGAAAGAATAGAAAATGCTTATAAGATCAGGTTTTGTTCGATCACCTGCGGGGAAACGCCGAATTTGATCCCTTCGATGATCCGCACAAGATTGCGCGTTTCGATACGGGAAAGCTGTAAAAAGCAAAACATCACGACGCTCGGATAGGACGAAAAACGGATCTCTTTTGCACAGTAATCATAAAGACTTTGTTCAAGCTGATATTCGATGCTGCGAGCGCTTTTCGGGTCAAACCAGCCGCGATAGGCGCTTTTTTCAATTACGGCTGCCACATCCGCTACACTTTCCGCTTCGGCCAGCGCTTTGCGTTCACGGTCGGAAAACAGCGTGAGCATATCGGTGCCTTTACGTTCCAGCTCTACGCACAGATCCGTCGACGACGGATAAAACCGTTTGGCACGCCAGACACATTCGATCAGCGAACGGTCGAGCGAGCGGGCAATCAGCTTTTGCAGCGTTTTTTCTTCACCGCCGGAAAAACAACGCTTGCAAAGGGCTTTGACTTCTTTGACAAAGTAACCTTCAAATGCCTGTTCAAAGGTCAGATAGTCGATTTTCGGCGCGCGCAGACATTTGTCGTATAGCTCGCCGTAAGCCGTCTTTTGCAGCGACAAAGCGATCTCTTCGAGCGAATTTGCCCGGCCGAGTGCAAACAGGTCGATCGACAGATGCTTGTCCAGAAACGAGTTGACGCGTTCGAGATAGATCTCTTTATTGCCGCCGAGCAGCAGCGTGGCACGCTCGATCTGATCGATCTCATCGCGCAAAATGAAATAACGGTAAAATGCGCTGCCGATTGCCATTTCATAGCGGCACAGCGATTCAAATGCAGAGAAGCGGTGTTTGCTGACCAGCTCCTCCAAACCGCGCGCCTGAAACGAAGTCATACCCGACTGCGTGATTTCAGCGCCATAAGGTGTTTTGTACGTCAGATACTGCGCGATCTCCCCCACTGTTTTGCAATGGAGCATAGCGTCATAGTCTTCCTTTGTCAGCCGTTTGCCGTAAAACGCGCGCGAAAGCGCAAGCACGGCGTTGGATGCGTATTTCACGCGGTTCACCTCCGATACTGACTTTCGTTATGCGTTCGTTACATTCGCCACAATCTGCGCGACCCACCGATCGCTGTTGGCACGGCTTGCTGCGTCCAGCGCGGCGTCCACCTTGTCAAACGCGGCGTCGATGGCACGGATCTGTGCGTCGCGGGCGGCATGAATGGTTTCGGTTTTTGCAGCGACAAACTGATCAAACTTTTCATTGTTGTTTGCGCGTATCTTTTTCTTTTCCTGTTCCAACGCCTCCAAAGCGCCGGCACGCTGTTTCTTCGCTTTGGAAACACGCTGGCGCGCCTGTTTGTCAACCTGCAAAATCGCGTTGATCAATTCATCCATGCAAAGACCTCCCTCAAAGAAAAAAAGGCGCGAACGTGGTGTTGCGCCCCGTTTGAATATGCTTTATTATAGCACAAATTGCAATAAATGCAAGCGTTAGAGCAAAAATTCCTTCGCCGTTTTGCACAAAGAATAAAAACCAGTTGACTTTCTTTTCTCAATTGTGATACACTTTTTCCAACAAGAAGCAGGAGGTATGAATATGGATCTGCAAGCGATTGCCGCAGCTTTTCAAAAGCATGGCTTTGAGACCTCGGTGTTTGACTCCGCAGCCGATGCGGCGGCATATCTGAACGGCAAAATTGACGGCATGTCGGTGTCATACGGCGGTTCGATGACTGTCTCGCAAATGGGACTGCTGGACATGCTGAAAACCCACAACGATGTGATCGGGCACTGGGATATACCGGAAGGTATGAGCAGGCAGGAGGTCTATGCAAAAGCGGCGGTAACGGACGTCTATCTTTGCAGCGCAAACGGCGCGAGCGAAACGGGCGAACTCGTCAATATTGACGGCCACGGCAACCGCGTGTCCTCTGCCCTGTTCGGCCATAAGAAGGTTTATTTCATCGTCGGCGTCAATAAATTCGCGCCGACGCTCGAAGAGGCCATGTGGCGCGCGCGCAATATCGCGTCGCCGAAAAACGCCCAGCGGCTCGGCCGAAAAACGCCCTGCGCGCTGAAGGGCGACAGGTGCTATGACTGCAACAGCCCGGAACGTATCTGCAACGGGTTTGTGATCCACGCCCGCAAGCTCTCGAGCTGTGACACAGAGATCGTACTGGTCAACGAAGCGCTCGGGTTCTAACTTGACAAAACGCACGTATGTGTGCTATAATGCACACACCTTACGGAAAGGAGCGCGAAGAAAATGTTTGAATGTCCCTGCGGTTATGTGTATGATCCGGCGGTCGGCGATCCCGATGGCGGCATCGCACCGGGCACTGCCTGGGAAGATATCCCGGAAGATTGGGTCTGCCCCGTCTGCGGTCTCGGCAAAGAGATGTTTACCGAAGCATAAACTGAAAAGCCGCCGGTTGTCCGGCGGTTTTACTTTTGAGAAAAAACGACAGGCAGCAAAAGCGCTGCCTGTTTGTTATTTCTTGTTATTTCTTAAGACCGAACGCTGCAAGAATGCCATGGAAGAAAGAGGTCAGTCTGCCGGAAAAGCTTGTGCCGTGGTCTTTGCCGCAATACTTGCAAAGATTGGGCTGGACAGCGCCGCAGACGGTGCATTTGCCGTCTTTGTAAACATGCGCGATTTTACCGATTGTGAGATCCTTCAATTCAACAGCGTTCTTGCCGGCTTTGTCGCTCGTGACCTTGCCGCAGACCTTACATTTGAAGTGTTCCTTCGTGCCTTCCACGGTGCAGGTGGCTGCAACTTCTTTAATC
>CACWJV010000067.1 GCA_902761265.1 Oscillospiraceae bacterium
ACCAAGATCATCATCGCCCAGCGTATCACGTCCATCATGGACGCCGACCGCATCCTTGTGCTGGACAACGGCAGAATCAACGGTCTGGGCACGCATGAAGAGCTTTTGAAAAACAACGAAATCTATCACGAGATCTTCGTCTCGCAGCAGGAAGGGGTGTTGGCGCAATGAGCGAAGAAAACAAAACGCTGCGTCCCGATTTGCAGGAGACAGCCGAAGCGCCTGTGACGCCGACGCCGGAGGAGACCCCCGCGCCCGAAGCGCCGACTGCCGAAGCACCCGCGGCCGAAGCGCCTGCTGCCGAAGCGCCGGCGGAATCCGAATCTGCGGCAAAGAAAAAGCCCGGCCGCCGCGGCAAAAAGCAAAAAAGCGAAGATGAGATGACCGAGGAGGAAAAAAAGGAAGCCGAAAAGAAAAAGCGCAACAAGCCGAAAAACACCAAGGAATCGGCGAAACGGCTGCTCAAGTATATCGGCGAACACAAGGTGCGGCTCGTGATCGTGGCGCTCCTTGTCATCTCCTCCACGGCGGTCAGCGCGCTGTCGGCGCTGCTGATCCGGCCGATCTACGCCACAGTGCAAAGCGTGGTGCTCGGCGAAATGACCGACGGCGACGCCGCAATCGCCAAAATCGGGCGCTATCTGCTCGTGCTTTCCGTCGCCTATCTGCTCGCGTCCGCGTTCCAGCTTTTGTATACGCGCATCATGCTCAACGTGTCGGTCAAAACCGTGACCAAGCTGCGCCGCGATCTGTTCAACCACTTGCAGGGTCTGCCCGTGAGCTGGTTTGACAAGCGCAAAACCGGCGAAGTGATGAGCCACTTCACGTCCGACGTCAACCGTGTGAACGATCTCGTGTCCGACTCGTTCCCGACGATCATCTCCTCCACGATTCAGGCGGTTATGACGATCGTTTTGATGGTTACGTTCAGCTGGAAGATCACGCTGACGCTGACCTTCGCCGTGGCGCTGATGGTGCTGACGGTTATCGTGATCACCAATAAAGTTTCGCCCCTGTTTAAAAAATCGCAAAAGGCGATTGCCGCGTGCAACGGCTATATCGAGGAATACATCATGGGCATCAAGGCGGTCAAGGTGTTCTGCTATGAGGAACGCAGCAAAGCCCGGTTCCGCGAGCTGAACGAAAACTACCGCAAGATCGGCGTCAAAGCGAATATCATCAGCGGCTTCATGGGCCCGATTATGAGCATGATCTCGCGGCTCAACTATGTGCTTGCCATCACGCTCGGCACAATCAGCGTCACACGCGGCCACATGGATGTGCCGACGCTGACCACCTATCTGAGCTACGCCTCCGGCTACGGCGGTCCGATCGTCTCTATTGCCGGTACCTACAGCGCTATGATCTCGGCCATCGCCGGCGCGGAGCGTATTTTTGAAGTGCTCGACACGCCGTTTGAAACCGATGAGGGCAAGGTGCAGCTTGCGCGCATCATCGCCAAAGAGATGGGTTGGGAGGAGACCGAAGACGCGGACGGCACGCTCGCCTGGAAAGTGCCGCAGGACGACGGCTCCGTCAAGTTCGTGCCCGTCAAATGCGACGTCGATATTTCCCACGTCAACTTTGCCTATGTGGCGGACAAGCCGGTGCTCAAGGATGTATCCGCCCACGCCAACAGCGGCGAAAAGCTGGCGTTTGTCGGCTCCACCGGCGCGGGCAAAACGACCATCACGAATTTGATTAACCGCTTCTACGAGATCGAGGAAGGCGAAATCACGATCGACGGTATTTCGATCAAAGAAATCAAAAAAGACGATCTGCGCCATTCGATGGCGTTTGTGCTCCAGGACGCAAAGCTGTTTGCCGGTACGATCAAAGACAATATCCGCTACGGCAAACTTGACGCAACCGACGACGAGATCGTTGCCGCCGCGAAGCTTGCCAACGCGCACTCCTTCATCATGAAGCTGCCCAACGGCTACGATACCGAGCTGCGGGCCGACGGGATGAATATCAGCGCCGGCGAAGCGCAGTTGATCAACATTGCGCGCGCCGCCGTGGCCAACCGGCCACTGCTGGTGCTCGATGAGGCGACCAGCTCCGTCGATACGCGCACCGAGCGCAAAATCGAGATCGGTATGGATCAACTGATGAAAGATAAAACGGTGCTGGTCATCGCCCACCGGCTCTCCACGGTGCGCAACTCCGACGACATTGTGGTGCTTGAGGGCGGCGAAGTGATTGAACACGGCAATCACGACGAATTGATTGCGCTGGGCCAAAAGTATTATCAGCTTTATACCGGACTGTACGAGATGACGTAAGCCGGATAACAAGAAAGCAAGAAGCAAGAAACAAGAAACAGGAAACCCTCCGCTTGCAACGGAGGGCTTTTTGCTGTATAATGCTGTCAGATCCTGTGATAGACCAGCTTGCCGTTTTCGATCGTCGCCGTAAGCGCGCCGTCTTCGATCAGCGCCTGCAGATAGATGCGCACGGTAAACGTGAGCTTGGCGTATTTGTCCATATCGAGGTCGATCCCGAAGTCGTGCGTGACAGCGGCAAAGATGTCTTCGAACGTCCGGTCGTCGCTGCGCGCGAGGATGAAGGCCTTGTTGTCAAGCAGCGCCTGCTCGTTGCGGCGGCACAGCGGCGCGATATCGTCCGTGGCCGGCGTGTGCGACGGCACAAAGCAGTCGCCCTTGAGCGTTTCGAGCATCCGAAGCGTGGCGACGCTTTTGTTGATATCGTAAAACAACGGCAGGTGGTAGCTGTCAAACGTCGATTGGTCCACCACGGCGTCGCCCAAAAACCACACGTTGTCCGGCGTTTGGATCCCGACCATGTTATAGCAGTGGCCGGGCAGAGGCAGCAGAGAAAACCCCGCGGGCAAAACGTCCGCCGTCAGCTCTTTGCATTTTGTGCCGACGGAGCGGAAAAAGAAATTGCGCTTCCGGTTGGTCGGCACGCCGAGATAGTAGTAGTTCGGCTCGAGCAGGTTTTCCTCAACGTAAAACGTCTCGATATGCGGCGCATAGATTTCGCACCCGTAGGTGTCGCGGAAAAAGCGGTTGCCCGTGATATGGTCGATGTGGCAGTGCGTGTTATAGACGGCGCGTACCCGCAGGCCGCGGCTCTCGATTTCTTTGTTCAAATCGGAAACGCTCTTTTTATGGTCCCCGGAATCAATCAGCACACAGGTGCCGTCGCCGAGGTCATACATGCCGATATTGGAAAAGCATTTGAGATAATAGGTGTTGGTGGCGCACTGGATCAGTTGAAACATGCGTTTTTCTCCTTCCCGGATCATTCGTCCTATTGTACCACAGATGCTTTCGCTATTGCAAGAGAAAGGAACCCGAAAGATGAAAGTTGCAATCATCGGCTCGCGCGGCCTCAACATCCCGATTCCGGAAGACGCCATCCCGAAAGAAACCGACCAGCTCGTTTCCGGCGCGGCAAACGGCATCGACCGGATGGCGCGTGCGTTCGCGATTGAACACCACATCCAGATCCTCGAGGTGCTGCCGGACTATGCGCTGTTCGGCCGCCAGGCGCCGCTGCAGCGCAACGACGCGATCGTGGACTACGCGGACTTTGTGCTGGCAATCTGGGACGGCCGCAGCCGCGGCACAAAGTATGTGATCGACCGCTGCCGCAAAACGGGTACGCCGGTGCGCGTGCTGCTGGCGGACGCACAGGGAAAATTGACAAATATAGACGAAAAATGAACAAAAGGTTGTCGTTGTGCAATCTATACAAGAAATTTTTGTCACACTTTTTTAAGTTTTATAAAAAGAAGTATTGCAAAAAACGACAGGTTTTGATAGAATGGTTATACAGAAAAACCCGGAAGGCGGTTGACCCAAAATGGAATTGCTCGAAGCGCGTATTCGCAAGGACGGAAAATTGTTTCCGGGTAACATTCTGAAGGTGGATTCGTTTTTGAACCACCAGATGGATATCGATCTGCTCAACGAGATCGGCAAAGAATTTCATAGATTATATCAAGACTGCGAAGTTAACAAAATTCTGACCATCGAGGCCTCCGGCATCGGGATCGCGTGTATAACTGCGCAGTATTTTCATTGTCCGGTTCTGTTTGCCAAAAAGACCAAAACCAAAAACATCGCCGCCGCGGTCTATAAGACCGAGGTCAAATCCTACACCCACGGCACAACCTATGACGTGATCGTTTCCAAAGAGTTTCTCCACAAAGGCGACCGCGTGCTGATCATCGACGATTTTCTTGCCGAGGGCAACGCGCTGTTCGGTCTCATCGACCTTTGCCGCCAGGCGGGCGCCGAAGTGGTCGGCTGCGGGATCGCGATTGAAAAATCGTTCCAACCCGGCGCGCAGCGGCTGCGCAAGGCCGGCGTGCGGGTGGAATCGCTCGCCATGATCGATTCGATGGACGACGGCGAAATCAAATTCAGGTAAATCGCACTGTAGGTGCATTACAAAAAACTATCTTTCAAACGGAGGAAAACAGCATGAAAAAAATTCTTGCAGTGCTGCTCGCTGCCGTGCTCGTTCTTGCACTGGCTGCCTGCGGCGGAAACACCAGCGACGAAGCGAAGGATTTCAAGGCCGGTTTCATCTTCCTGCACGATGAAAACTCCACCTATGACCTCAACTTCATCAACGCAGCGAAACAGGCTTGCGAAAACCTGGGCATCACCCCGATCCTGAAGACCAACATCGACGAGTCCAACGACTGCTATGAAGCGGCGGCAGACCTTGTCGACAGCGGCTGCGGTTTCGTGTTTGCCGACTCTTTCGGCCATGAATCCTTCATGATCCAGGCTGCGAAGGAATTCCCCGACGTGCAGTTCGCCCATGCGACCGGCACCCGTGCCCACACCGAAAACCTGCCCAACTATGCCAACGCGTTCGCTTCCATCTATGAAGGCCGTTACCTTGCCGGCGTTGCCGCAGGTCTCAAGCTGAACCAGATGATCGAAGAAGGCAAGATCACCGCGGAAGAAGCGAAGATCGGTTATGTCGGCGCTTTCACCTATGCGGAAGTGATTTCCGGCTACACCAGCTTCTATCTTGGTGCGAAATCCATCTGCCCGAGCGCAACGATGGAAGTGCAGTTCACCGGTTCCTGGTATGACGAAACTGCAGAAAAAGAAGCTGCGACATTGCTGATCAACGATAAGTGTGTGCTGATCTCCCAGCACGCCGACTCTATGGGCGCACCGACCGCTTGCGAAACCGCAGGTGTCCCGAACGTGTCCTACAACGGCAGCACCCAGAGCGCTTGCCCGAACACCTTCATCGTCTCCTCCCGCATCGACTGGACGCCGTATCTTGAGTATGCCATCAAGGCTGCGATGGAAGGCAAAGAGGTCGATAAGGACTGGACCGGTACGCTTGCAACCGCTTCCGTGGTGCTGACCGACGTCAACGAAACTGCGGCTGCCCCGGGCACCGTGGAAAAGATTGAAGAAGTCAAGGCCGGCTTGGAAGACGGTTCCATCCATGTCTTTGATACCGCCAACTTCACTGTCGACGGCAAAACGCTTGACAGCTACATGGCCGACGTTGACACCGACGAAGCCTATCAGGGCGACACCGAAGTCATTTCCGACGGTTACTTCCATGAATCCGAGTTCCGCAGTGCTCCGTATTTCGATCTTCGCATCGACGGCATCACGCTGCTCAACGAAAAGTTCTAAGTTCTCGCATATGCAGCCCGGGCGGCGTTCGCGCCGTCCGGGATATCCCTTTTAAAGTTGAAAAATACACTGATGTTTACCAGTGTATTTTTGAATTTTAAAGCAAACGCAGTTTGCTGAAAGCAGGGGGAACGCAAGTGAACAAGACACCCGCCATCGAGCTTCGCCATATCACGAAGCGGTTCGGTCAGATTGTGGCCAACAAGAACGTCTCGCTCACCGTCTATAACCACGAGATCCTTTCGATCCTCGGAGAAAACGGCAGCGGCAAGACCACGCTGATGAACATGATCTCCGGCATCTATCACCCGGACGAGGGCGATATCATGATCGAAGGCAAACCGGCGTCGATCCATTCGCCCAGAGACGCCTATCGCTATAAAATCGGTATGATCCACCAGCACTTCAAGCTTGTGGACGTGTTTTCCGCTGCGGAAAACATTGTGCTCGGCATCGAAGAGGGCAAATACGACCTCAAGGCCGCCACAAAGGTGATCCGCGAAACGTGTGACAAATACGGGTTTGAAATCGACCTTTCTAAAAAAATCTACCAAATGTCCGTGTCGGAAAAGCAGACGGTCGAAATCGTCAAAACGCTCTACCGCGGCGCCGACATTTTGATCCTCGACGAGCCCACCGCGGTGCTGACCCCGCAGGAGATCCGCAAGCTGTTTGCCGTTTTGCGCCGGATGCGCGACGACGGCAAGGCGATCATCATCATCACCCACAAGCTGGGCGAGGTGCTCGAAATCTCCGACCGCGTCTCCGTGTTGCGCAAAGGCGAATACATCGGCACCATCGACACCAAGGACGCCAACGAAAGCATCCTGACGGAAATGATGGTCGGCCAGAAGATCAGCCTCAATATCGAGCGCACCGAACCGAAAAATGTGGAAAAGCGGTTGGTGCTCACCAACGTATCGGTCAACAGCGTCGACGGCCGTGCGATTCTCAAAAACGTCAACTTCACCGCCTATGCGGGCGAAATCCTCGGCATCGCCGGCATCTCCGGCAGCGGCCAGAAGGAATTGCTCGAATCCATCGCGGGCTTGCAGCAGCTCAAAAGCGGCAGCATCATCTATCACAACCCGGCTACCGGGCAGGAGGAGGATTTGCGCGACAAATCGCCGCTGCAGATCAAAAACCTCGGCGTGCGTCTGTCCTTCGTCCCCGAAGACCGCCTCGGCATGGGACTTGTCGGCTCGATGAGCATCATCGACAATATGATGCTGCGGTCCTACCGTGAGGGTAAAAGTGCCTTTGTGCGCCGCAAGGAGCCGCACGATCTGGCCGACCGGATCATCGAAGATCTCCAGGTTGTCACCCCCGACGCCCAAACCCCGGTGCGCAAGCTGTCCGGCGGCAATGTGCAAAAGGTGCTCGTCGGCCGCGAAATCGCCGCGTCGCCCACCGTGCTGATGGTGGCGTATCCGGTGCGCGGACTCGATATCAATTCGTCCTATCTGATCTACAACCTGCTCACCGAACAAAAGGAAAACGGTGTGGCCGTCGTCTTTGTGGGCGAAGACCTCGACGTGCTCACCGAACTGTGCGACCGGATCCTCGTCATCTCCGGCGGCCGCATCACCGGTATTGTGGACGGCCGCAGCACATCAAAGGAAGAAATCGGCTTGTTGATGACCAAGGCCGGCCGCCACCACAACGAAGAAGGCAAGGAGGGTAACGATGAAGAAACCGTCTGAAAAAGCTGTGCATGAACAGCTCGTGCAGATCTCCAAGCGCGCAAACCTGCCCGCCTGGCAGTCGTGGCTGATCCGCATCCTCGCCGTTTTGGCGTCGCTGGTCGTCTGCGCCGTCATCATCGTGCTGTTTACCGGCGACAACCCGTTCGCCATCTATGCCACCATGTTTAAAGGCGCGGTCGGTACCAGCCGCCGCATCTGGAGCTTGCTGCAGGGCGTGGCTATGCTGCTTTGCGTATCGCTGGCTGTGACTCCGGCGTTTAAAATGCGATTTTGGAACATCGGCGCCGAAGGCCAGGTGCTGATGGGCGGCCTTGCCACAGCGAGCTGCATGATATTGTTCGGCAACTCCATGCCCCCGGCGCTGCTGCTTTTGCTCGTCATCGCCGCTTCCATCGTGGCCGGCGCCATCTGGGCCGTGATCCCCGCCATTTTCAAAGCGATCTGGAACACCAACGAAACGCTGTTCACGCTGATGATGAACTACATCGCGATGCAGATCGTGTCCTATTTCACCTATATCTGGTCGGTGCCCAAGGGCTCGGGCAAGATCGGCGTGATCAACGCCGCCTCTCAGGCCGGCTGGCTGCCGACGATCGGCAAATACAATTATCTGCTCAACATCCTCATCGTCGCCGCGCTGACGATCGGTATTTATATCTATCTGCGCTACAGCAAGCACGGCTATGAGATCGCCGTGGTCGGCGAAAGCGAAAACACCGCAAAATATATCGGCATCAACGTCAAAAAGGTCATCATCCGCACGATGATCCTGTCCGGCGCGCTGTGCGGTGTGGCAGGGCTGCTGCTCGTTGCCGGTACAGACCACACCATCACCCGCGACACGGCCGGCGGCCGCGGCTTTACGGCGATCATGGTGTCGTGGCTGGCAAAGTTCAATCCGCTGTATATGGTCGTGACCGCGTTTCTGCTGGTGTTTATGCAAAAGGGCGCCACGGAGATTTCCACGGTCTTCGGACTCAACGATTCGTTCTCCGATATCATCACCGGCATCATCATCTTCTTTATCATCGGCAGCGAGTTCTTTATCAACTACACGTTGAAATTCCGTTCCAGGAAAGGAGCTGAGGCAAAATGATTACTTCGTTTATTCATCGCGCCGTCATGCAGGGCATTCCGCTTCTGTACGGCTCCACCGGCGAAATCCTCACCGAAAAAAGCGGCAACCTCAACCTCGGTATCCCGGGCATCATGTATGTCGGCGGCATCTCCGGCGTCATCGGGTCGTTCCTGTATGAAAACTCGCTCCCGGACCGCAGCGCCGTCAACCCGTTTTTGATCCTCGCGATCCCGCTTTGCTGCTGTCTGCTTGGCTCGCTGATTATGGGTCTGATCTATTCGTTTTTGACGACGACCCTGCGTGCCAACCAAAACGTGACCGGTCTTGCGCTGACCACGTTCGGCATCGGCTTCGGCAACTTCTTCGGCGGTTCGCTGATCACCCTCGTCGACACCGACGTGCCGTCGATTACGCTGAGCCTGACAAGCCAGTATTTTTCCAAAACGCTGCCATTTGCCAACCGGCTCGGCTGGTTCGGCGAAGTCTTCTTGTCCTACAGCTTCCTTGCGTATTTCGCAATTTTGACGGCGATCGTCGTTTCCATCGTGCTCAAACGCACCCGCGTGGGACTCAATCTGCGCGCTGTGGGTGAAAGCCCGGCAACGGCGGACGCAGCCGGCATCAGCGTTTCCAAAAACAAATATTTCGCCACCTGCATCGGCTCGATGATCGCAGGTCTCGGCGGTCTGTATTACGTGATGGACTACGCCAGCGGCGTGTGGTCCAACGACGCGTTCGGCGACCGCGGCTGGCTGGCCATTGCGCTGGTTATCTTCACCGTGTGGCAGCCCAACATCGGCATCCTCGGCTCCATCCTGTTCGGCGGATTGTACATCGTGCACAACTACATGAACAACATCATCGCCATGAACATGAGCACACAGGAGCTGATCAAGATGGCGCCTTATGTCGTCACGGTCATCGTGCTGATCGTAATCAGCATGCGCAAAAAGCGCGAAACCCAGCCGCCCGCGAGCCTCGGTCTTGCCTATTTCCGCGAAGACCGCTGAGTCAGAAAAAACCAAAAGCCGCCCCTGCCGGAAAAGCTTGCGAGGAATGAAGAAGGCGTGCCGGTGCTAAGGGTGTACCAGGTGGACGAGGA